>NZ_JBHUWW010000083.1:0-38287 GCF_042669755.1 Kitasatospora sp. NPDC057223
GCTGCTGGAGCCGCTGCTGCCACAGGCTGCCATCGAGACCGCGAGGGCCGCAACAAGGGCAGAGGCCGCGATGCCACGCCGCATGAGAACTCCTAGAGAAAAGGTGGGGGTGCCCGAGATGGGGGTGGACGGCGCATAATGGCTGTCCCACGTCCGACTGCGCCGTTACGGCCGCCGGGCTTGGGGAGGAACGTAACAGCGATGCAATCGCTTCGGAAAGGGCTTGCAGAAACTTTCTGCAAGATCCTGCGATCGTTACGTCCGTGTGTCCTGCGCGTAGCCGGGCGGTAGTCGAGGAACGGCGCGACGGCGGGCCCGGATGCCAGTGGCCGCCGCGGCGACCGGCCGGGCAGACTGGCCGGATGCGCATCAGACCCGCGGTCACGGACGACCTGCCGCTGCTCCGCAGCATCGAACGGGCGGCCGGGGCCGGCTTCCGGGGGATCGGCATGCCGGAGATCGCCGACGACGAGCCACTGCCCGAGGCCGGGCTCGCCCGCTACCTGACCAGGGGGACGGCACTGGTCGTGGCCGACGGGACCGACCGGCCGGTGGCGTACCTGATCGCCGAACCGGTCGACGGCGCCCTGCACATCGAGCAGGTGTCCGTCCATCCCGGGTACGCCCGGCGCGGCCTCGGGCGGGCACTCATCGACCATCTCGCGGCGCACACCGACGCACCCGCGCTCACCCTGACCACGTTCGCCGACGTGCCGTGGAACGCGCCGTACTACAAGCGGTGCGGATTCGGCCCGCTCGCGGACGCGGACCTCACCCCGGGCCTGCGGGAGATCCGCCGGCAGGAGGCCGCGCACGGCCTCGACCGGTGGCCGAGGCTGTGCATGCGGCGGGAACTGCGGCAGGCGGCCGGGGGCGGATGAGCGCGGCGGTCAGGCGACGCCGAGGCGCAGCACGGTGGTGGAGCGGAACTCCTCGCCGGGCCGCAGCCCGGTGCTCGGGTACTCGGGGTGGTGCGGGGAGTCCGGGTGGTGCTGGGTCTCCAGGGCGATGCCCGCGTACGGGCCGTAGGGCACTCCGGCCGCGCCGGTGACCGCGCCCGCGAACGAGTTCGCCGTGTAGACCTGCACGCCGGGCTCGGTGGTCAGCACCTCCAGGGTGCGGCCGGCCGCCTCCAGCAGGGCCGCCCGGGTCGGGGCACCGCCGGCGTCGCGGTCACGCAGCACCCAGTTGTGGTCGTAGCCGCGCGAGCGGGTCAGCTGCGGGTGGTCGTCGTGGATGGCCGCGCCCACCGGCCGGGCGGTGGTGAAGTCGAACGGCGTCCCGCTCACCGGCTCGTACGGCCCGAGGGGGATCTGCCGCTCGTCCACGGGGGTGTACGCGTCGGCGTCGACGGTGAGGAGGTGGCCGAGGATGTCGCCGCTGCCCTCGCCGGCCAGGTTGAAGTAGGCGTGGTTGGTGAGGTTGAGGACGGTGGGCCGGCTCGTGGTGGCGCGGTAGGAGATGGTCAGCTCCCCGGCCGCCGACAGGGTGTAGGCGACGCTCAGGTCCAGCGCGCCGGGGAATCCCTGGTCGCCGTCCGGACTGTGCAGGCGCAGCAGGACACCGCCCTCGATCTCCTCGGGCTCCCACATCCGGTGGGCGAAGCCGTCGGGGCCGCCGTGCAGGGTCACGCCGTTGCCGGTGGGGGCGAGCGGGTGGTCGGTGCCATCGACGGTGATCCGGCTGTCGGCGATCCGGTTGGCGTACCGGCCGACGGTGGCGCCGTAGTGGCGGGCCGGGCCGAGTACGTGGGCCAGTTCGTCGCTGCTGAGCAGGATCTGGGCCCGGTCGCCGGCCCGGTCGGGGGCCCACAGGGTGTGCAGGGTGGCGCCGAGCGTCAGCACGCTCGCCTCGTACGGGCCGGCCGACAGCGTCCAGCGTTCGATGGCGGAGCCCGCACCGGTGTCGTCGAACGGCTCGTGCCGCACCTCTGTCGGCGACTGCGCGTCCCTACCCGGTACGGGCGAGGGGCTCGTGTCCTGTACGTCCGCCCGATGCGTCGCCATGACCTGCTCCTCCGTGGTGGCCCGGGGTGCGCCGGCCGGCGTCCCCGCATCGAAATCTGTTCGAGTCTGAGCGATCGTGTCGCTTCATGGGCAAGCCTAGCCCCGGGCGGGGCGTGCGGGCTCTACCGACCCCGCGCGCCCCGCCCGACGTCTCCTCAGTCCGCCTTGCCGGGTTCCTCGTCGTCCAGCCCGAGCGCGGCGGCGAGGCCCTCCGGCCCGGTGCCGGTCTTGCGGTGCACCGCGGCCAGCCGGCGCTGGACCATGCTGAGCGAGAGGTTCAGCTGATGGGCGATCCGCTGTGCGGGGACGCCCTTGACGGCCAGCTCGGCGACCTCCAGCTCGGGGGCGCTCAGCGCGTCCTTGCTCACCGTCCGCAGGCGGTTGGGGCGCAGGCCGGACTTGGCGAGCTCGCGGCGGGCGGTGCTCACCAGGGCGTCGGCGGCGCAGTGCTGGGCGAGTTCGATGCCCTGGTAGAGGTACTCGGCGGCGGTGTCCAGCCGGCCCACCCGGCGCAGCGCGCGGCCCAGGTCGACGAGCGCGACGGCGTGCTCGTAGCCGGCCGGGGACTGCCCGAGGTGGCCCACGGCGCGCTCCAGCAGCTCGACCGCCTTCGGGCCGTCGGCGATCGTGGCCTGCAGGCGCAGCGCGGTGCCGATCGCGGAGGCGGCGCCGAAGACCTCCGCCCGGCGGACCGACTCCTCGGCCAGCTCCCAGGCCCGCGCCGGGTCCTCCCCGGCCAGCGCGACCGCGAGGTGGCCCTGCCAGGGTGCCCAGACGGTGTTGTGCCAGCCGCGCTCGGCGAGCTGTTCCCCGGCGCGCTCCAGGGCGGTGACGGCCCGCGCGTACTTGCCCTGGGCCAGCATCAGCTTGCCGTACAGCGATGCGGCGTCGGGCAGCACCATGGCCGTCGCGTGGTACGGCGGACGGAAGTCGTACTTCTCCGCCAGGGCGGCGGCCTCCTCGACCCGGCCGCGGGCGAGCAGGGTGTCGATCAGCACGCCGACGGCGTCCCACTGCAGCGGCAGGCCGGGTCCGATCCGGTCGGACAGGCGCAGGGCGACCCGGAGGAAGTCCTCGGCCTCGGCGAGCAGGCCGCGGCGGAACCGGACCAGGCCCATCAGGAAGTAGCCGAAGCCGCGGTGCGCGCCGCTCCAGCCCGCCAGCTCGAACTCCAGGATGGCGTCGGAGAAGAGCCGCTCGGCGAGCGCCAGCCGGTCGGTGTAGGTGAAGGTGAGCCCGATGATGGCGGGCAGTTCGAAGCCCCAGGTGGTGCCGGTCCACTCCAGGCCCTCGGGCAGTGCGCCGTCCTGCAGCGCCTCCTCGACCAGGGCGAGGGCGACGGCGGCGGGCTCGCCGCGCAGGGTGAGGTCCCAGGCGCGGATCGCGCGGATGGCCCGCTCGGCGGAGCCCTGGCCGTGGATGCCGCGCCAGAGTTCCTCCAGCCGGCGCGAGCGGGCCGGGCCGTCCTCCTCGTCCTTGCGGAAGGCCTGCCAGATGTAGGAGGCCGCCTCCAGGCGCAGCCGGCCCGCCGCGTCGGACGTCCGCGCGGCCTCGTCCCGGCAGACCTGGGCGGCCTCGCTCAGCTCGCCGCTGTGGGCGAGCACCTCGGAGAGCCGGAAGGTGGCGTCGACGCGCAGTTCGGGGCGCAGCCCCTCGTGCGGGTCGAGGGCCAGTCGCAGCTGGTTGACGGTGGCGACCGGGTCGGTCAGCAGGGCGGAGCAGCCGAGTTCGTAGAGCACCTCGGCGCGGTCGTCCTTGTCCGGGGGTTCGCTGAGGGCTCGCCGCAGACAGGCCTGGGCCGCCTCGGGTGCGCCGATGGCGAGGTGTTCGGCCGCCGCCCGGCGCAGTTTGCGCACGGTGGCGTCGTCGCCCTCGGGGTGGGTGGCGATCAGGTGCCGGGAGGCGGCGATGAGGCCCTGTCCGGCGTTCTCGATCTCGGTGAAGGCGACGCCGTGCATGGCGGTGCGGGCGGCGTCCGGCATGGTCTTGTAGATCGAGGTGGCGATCAGCGGGTGGACGAACTCCAGCTTGCCGCCGCTCATCTGGGTGAGCACGCGGTGCTTGTGCAGCTCCCTGATCGCGTCGGCGGCCGCGTCCTTGCTGAGGGCGGAGATGCGAGTGGCGAGGTCGATGCTGATGTCGGTGCCCAGCAGGGCCGCGGCCCAGGCGAAACGGAGGGTGCTGGTGCCGAGTTTGGCCAGCCAGGTCTTGAGGGTCATGCCGCGTGCCTCGGCGGCGAGGTCGCGGAGCTGGGAGGCGTTCTCGTCGACCGGCGACAGGTCGTTGTCGATGATCTTGCCGAGCAGCGCGACGGCGTCGTAGGGGTTGCCGCGGGTGACCGTCCAGAGTTCGTAGCAGAAGCCCTCCTCGGCCTCCGGGCCGAGCGCGGCGTGCACGATCTCGGACATCGAGTCCGGGCTGAGCGCCCGCAGTTCGTGCCGGCGGGTGGCCTGGGCGGCGATGGCCTGCTGGAAGGCGACGGCCTCCGGCTTGAACTCGTCGCCCTCGCGGTAGGCCACGACGAGCAGCACCGGCAGTTCGCGGGAGCGGACGGCGAAGGCCGACAGCCAGCTGAGCGACTCCAGGTCGGCCCAGTGCAGGTCGTCGACGATCATGACGAGCGGTGCCCGGCGCGGCGCGAGCTGGGTGAGCACGTAGTCGAGGCCGTCCCGGATGCCCTGCGGGTCGATCGCGACCGCCTCGCTGCCGGGGCGGAACAGCCCGATGGCCGGACCGACGGTGTCGTACCAGTTGCCGAACACCTCCTGCCGTTCGGCCTCGGTGAGCCCGCCGAGCACCGGCTGGAGCAGCTGGCGCAGGACGTGGTACGGCTCGGTGTACTGCTGCTCGCCGCCGCGGGCGAACAGGACGGTGCAGCGCTCCCTGGTGTGGGCCTGGCGGCGGACCTCGTGCAGCAGGGTGGTCTTGCCGAGGCCGGCCTGGCCCGAGAAGATCAGCAGTTCGCCGATCTCGGTACCGCCGGCCGCGAACTCCCGGCACAGCTTGTCCACCGCCGACTCGGCCGAACGGACTTCGGAGTCGCGGTCGTGCAGGGTCGTCCCGGCCGCGGCCGCGGCGCTACCCGCAGGGTCCGCCGGGCGGGGAGTGCCTCCCGGGCCGCCGGATCCGCTCCCGGCCTCGCGCTCGGTCCCGCCCCGCAGTTCGCGTTCCTCGGCCACTGCCACGCCCTCCGCCTCACTGATCCATGGTCCTGCCGATCCATGGCCCTGCCGCCGACACTAGCGCCGCTTGGGGCGCTTCGGGCGGCATTCGCGCTGGCTGAGGCTGGATCGAGGGTTCGGATCCGATGCCCAGGGCAATTGCCCTGATATCCCTAACGTCCGATCATTCCATCGGCTACCCTCGGCCCCTCGGGGCGCAGTTGATCTTCCGGTTGTGTGACCAATCCCCCACCGCAGCACTGGGAGTCCCATGTCTGACGACGACTCACTTCTCCACCCCTTCCCGCACCGACGCAGCCCCCACGCCGCCGAGGCCGCAGGCCGCCACCGCGCCTGGCTGGAACGTCACCCGCTGCTCTCCACCGACCTCGGCCACACCGCCTACGCGCACTGGGAGGTCGTCGAACTCGCCGCACTCGGCTACCCCGACGCCGAGCCGGACGAACTCGCCCTCGCCGCCGACCTGATGGGCTTCTACTTCCTCTTCGACGACCAGTTCGACGGCCCGCTCGGACGCCGGCCCGCCGAGGTCGCGGTCATCTGCGAACGCCTGACCGCCGTACTGCACGGCGCACCGCCCGATCCGGCCTCCCCCGCCGAGACCGCCTTCGCCGACCTCTGGGCGCGCAGCGTCACCGGCATGCCCGCGCGCTGGCGCGCCCGCGCCGCCTACAACTGGGAGTGGTACTTCGCCAGTCACGCGGCGGAGGCGGCCGGCCGGGTCTCCGAGAGACCCCCCGACCGGGACGGCTACCTCGTCCTCAGACGGGGCACCGCCGCGATGGAGACCATCTTCGACATGATCGAGCGGCTCGGCCGCTTCGACGTCCCCGCCGCCGCGCACCACCACCCGGTGCTGCGTCAGATCCGCCAACTGGCGGCCGACATACCCTCGCTGAGCAACGACGTCCGCTCCTACCCGAAGGAGGCGCCGACCGGCGACGTGAACAACCTGGTGATGATCGTCCAGCGCGAACGCGACTGCTCGGCCGAGGAGGCCTGCGCGGTGGTCACCGCCGAGGCGCAGCTGATGCTGGGGCGCTGCGCCGACCTGGTGACCCAACTACCCGAGAGCTACCGGGCGCTGGGCCTCGACCCGGCTCAGCGGATGCTGGCCCGGCGGTACGCGGAGGGCCTGACCACCTGGCTGGCCGGCTACCTGCACTGGGAAGCCCGCACCGGGCGCTACCGGACGGCCTGAGCCCGGCCCTCGGGTGCGTGGCAGTCCTACGAAGACTCCGCCCCCCGGCCCGGATCGCCCGTGACCGGTCCGCCTGCCCGACGCTCACGCACCGACGCTCACACACCGACGATCCCGGCCCCGGACCCGGCTGCCCGACGGGTGGCGGCCCGCGTGGCACGTGGTGGCGGGAGATCCGACCTCCCACCACCACGTGCCACGGAGGCACCACGACGGCACAGCCGAGACGCCGCGGACCGCGCCGTCGTCAGCCGAGCAGCTTGGCCTTCGCGGCGGTGAACTCCTCCGGAGTGAGCAGGCCCTGCTGCATCATCCGGCCGAGATCCGCCAGCTTGTCCGCGATGTCCGGCCCGGCGGCCGGTGCGGCGGGCGCCGCGACCGGCGCCGGGGCGGGCGGCGGCGCCTGGAGGACGGCCTGCTGTTGCTGCCGGCCCGCCTGGAGTCCGGCGATGGCCTCGTCCTGGTCCTGTTCGGCCCGCTGCGAGCGGGCCGAGCTGCGGCCGGCCGCGTACGCGGCGCCGCCGACCACCAGGCCGCGCACCAGCGGAGCGCCTACCGGCCGCATGGCCCGGACCGGCCGGATGGGGCGCAGGGGTCGGAACACGGCGTCCTCACTTCCCGGCCGCGCGCTGCGCCTCGGCAGCGCGTACGGCCTGTTCGATGTTCTCCGGCGGGATCCGGACGCCGGAGGCGATCCGGCCGCCGACCGCGCGCAGGGCGTCGGCGGCGGCCTGGGCCCAGACGTGCTCGATCAGGACGATCAGTGCGACCGTGCCGGGTTCCAGCAGTTCGGCGGCCTCCTGGGCGTCCTCCGGGCCGATCAGCGGCAACTCCGCGCGGCCGTTCGGCACGACGCCCCTGAGGTGCTCGAAGTCGGTGAGTTCACCGTAGGTCGCCTCGCCGTCGGCCTGCCGGGTGACGACGAGCGAGTCGATCACCCGGATGTCACCGCCCGTGCTCAGTTTGGCCAGGGCCGAGGCGGCCTCGACGGTGATGGTTTCCTGCGGGAACGTCAGGACGAGCAGTTCGGCCGGTCCCATGCCGGAGTCCCTTCCGTGCGTGATTCACCCATAAGGGGATACAAGCACACAGAACCTCCGAATTGCCGACGCGCCGCGCACGGATCACGGCTGCGGCCGCCCGCTGCCCCCACCGTGGATCCGGGGCCCCCGCCCCACCCCATCCAGCACGGAGGAGAGCACTGATGGCCATCGCCGTTGACAAACTGTCGGACCCGGCGGTCCGCGCACTGGTCGCCGCGATCAACGCGGGCGACCGGGAGGCGTTCCGGCAGACGCTCGCGCCGGACGCGACGATGTCCGACGACGGGAGCGACCGCGACGTCGACGACTGGACCGAGCGGGAGATCTTCGCCTCGCGCGGGCACATCGACGTCCGGTCCGAGTCCGCCGCCGGGCGCGCGCTGATCGCCGACTACCGCAACGACACCTGGGGTGAGATGCGCACCTCCTGGCGGTTCACGGTCGACGGCGGCAAGATCACCCGGTTCGAGACCGGTCAGGCCTGAGCGGCACGGCCCGTCGGGCCCGGCCGGCCGGCCGGGCCCGGCGGGCCGGTACGCCGTCGGATCGCCAAGAACTGTCGGACCTGTCAGACCTGTCCGACGTGTCAGACGTGTCAGACCCGTCCGGCGGTCTCCGGCAGGCACTCGCGGACGGCCCGGATCAGCGTCCGGGAGCGGATGTCGCCCGTGACGCCCGGCTGCATGCCGTTGGTGACGTAGCCGAAGCCGAGCCCCAGCTCCGGGTCCGCGAAGCCGAGCGAGCCGCCCCGGCCCGGGTGGCCGAAGCTCGCCGGCGAGGCCATCGGCGAGGTCGGTCCGTGCCGGAAGAAGCCGAGGCCGAAGGTCGAGTTGACGATCAGCACCCGGTCCGGCCCGCTGACCGCGGGGCCCATCGCCCGGGCCAGCAGCTCGGGTCCGAACAGCGGCGGCAGCGGCTCGCCCCCCGGCTGTTCGACGGCGCCGATCAGGGCGGCGTAGAAGCGGGCCACCGAGCGGGCCGTGCCGATGCCGCCGGCGCCGGGGATCTCGGCGGCCTGCACGGCCGGGTCGTTGAGGTCCACCACGGAGCGGACGGAGGCGAAGGCGCGGGCGGTCAGCGAGGCCGGGTCGCGGTAGGCGTCGACCACCGCCTGCTTGGGCCGCACCCGCAGCCCGCCCGGGCCGGCCTGGGCGGCCTCGGGCGCGGGCAGGTCGACCAGCCGGCCGACCCGGGGCGCGACCTTGGCGGGCAGTCCGATCCACAGGTCGAGGCCGTACGGGCGGGCGATCTCCTCGGCGAAGTACTGGCCGACCGTCCGTCCGCTGACCCGCCGGATCACCTCGCCGACCAGCCAGCCGAAGGTGTACGGGTGGTAGCCGTGCGCGGTGCCGGGCTCCCAGGCGGGGGCCTGCGCGGCGACGGCGGCGGCGGCCCGCTCCCAGGTGAGGACGTCCTCCAGGCGCAGCGGCACGTCGAGAGCGGGCAGGCCGGCCTGGTGGGAGAGCAGCCAGCGGACGGGCAGCGCGCCCTTGCCGTGCTCGCGGAACTCCGGCCAGTAGGAGGCGACCGGTGCGTCCAGGTCGAGGTGTCCGTGCTGGGCGAGGTGCAGGGCGGCGGTGGCGGTCAGGCCCTTGGTGACGGAGCGCAGGACCTGGGCGGTGTCCGCCGCCCACGGCACGGCGGGCGCGGGCCGCCCGCCGACCTCGGGCCGGGCGTCGCCGCCCCACAGGTCCACCACGGGGCGGCCGTGTACGTGCAGTGCGAAGGCGGCGCCGAGTTCGCCGTACTCGCGGAAGTTGCGGGCGAACGCCTCGCGGACGGGCTCGAAGCCCTGGGCCGTCCAGCCCTGGATCTGCACCACCGCGTGCCGCCTCATTCCGATCGACCGGGCCGCCGGGCGCTCATCAGGTGAATCGGATGATCCGATTCCCGGCCCGCCGCGTCAAAACCCTATCCGGGCCGTCCGCGCGGCGCCGACTCGGTACGGTGACGCCATGAGCGACCACGACCGCACCCCACCCGCAGCCACCGCTCCGGCCGCCGTCGACCCGGCCGAGGAACTGCTGGACGTCGTCGACGCGCAGGACCGGGTGACCGGCACGGCGAAGCGGGCGGAGGTGTACCGGCAGGGGCTCACCCACCGGTGCGTCTTCATCCTGGTCCGAAACCCGCAGGGGCGGATTTTCGTGCACCGGCGGACGGACACCAAGATGTTCGCGCCGGGGGCGTACGACATGTTCGTCGGGGGCGTGGTCGGCTCCGGGGAGAGCTACGCGAGCGCTGCCGTGCGCGAGGCCGAGGAGGAACTCGGCGTCACCGGCGTCGTGCCCCGCCCGCTGTTCAAGTACCTCTTCGAACAGGGCCCGCTCTCCTGGTGGTGCGACGTCTACGAGGCCGAGTGGGACGGCCCGGTCTCGCCCCAGGCCGAGGAGGTCGCCTGGCACGACTGGCTCACCGACGCCGAGCTGGCCGAGCGCCTCACCGAGTGGGACTTCGTGCCGGACGGCCGCGAGGCGTACCGGCGCTACCTGGAGCACCGCGGCTGACCGCGCGGTCGGCTAGCCGTCCGTGGGGCGGTCGCCGTCCCAGTCGGGGTGTTCGCGGACGGCCCAGAGCCGGTCCACCGTGCCCGTGCGCATCCCGCGCCGGGCTTCCGGGTCGCGGACGGCCATCCAGATGTGCCCGGCCACCACCAACCCGGCCGCCAGCGCCAGCCAGTCGTGGACGAAGGTCGCGCCCGTCCGCCAGACCAACGGGGCGAGGTGGGTGAACCACATCAGCAGGCCGGTGCCGAGCATCACCAGGGCCGCCCCCGCGATCCACGCCGCGTACAGCTTCTGCCCGGCGTTGAACTTGCCCGCGGGCCGGCGCGGCGAGCGGTGCAGCGCCGCCGTCAGCCACTCCCGGTCGTAGGGCGCGAAGCGGCCGAGCCGGCCGAGGTCGGCCCGGACCGCCCGGGAGAGCAGGCCGAGCAGCAGCGGTGCCGGCAGCAGCAGCCCCGACCACTCGTGCACGACGACCACCAGCCTTTGCCGGCCGACGAGTTGGGAGAGGTCGGGGATGTACAGGAAGGCCGCCGTGGTGATGCAGGTGAGCATCAGGGCGGCGGTGGCCCGGTGCACCAGCCGCTCGGGGCGGGCGAAGCGGGCCAGGCGGTCAGCCGGTGGGGGCGTCGTCCCGTCCGTTGGACTTCCCGACCCAGGCGTCGACGTCATAGCCGTAGTGCTCCCAGTAGCCGGGTTGGACGGTGGAGGTGAGGGTGATGCCCGACAGCCACTTCGCGGACTTGTAGAAGTACATCGGCGCCACGTACAGCCGCACCGGGCCGCCGTGCTCGTGGGTGACCGGGCGGTCCTGCATGCGCAGCGCGACCAGGACGTCCTCGCGGCGGGCCTGCTCCAGGGTGAGGCTCTCGCTGTAGCTGCCGTCGAAGCAGGTGAAGCGGACGGCGGTCGCGCCGGGCCGCACGCCGGCGCTGTCCAGCAGGTGCGACAGCCGGACACCCTCGAACGGGGTGCCCGGCACCCGCCAGCCGGTCACGCACTGGACGTCGTGCACGATCCTGGTCTGCGGCATCGCCTGGAGGTCGGCGAGGCCGAGGGTGCTCGGCCGGTCGACCAGCCCGTCGATCGCGAGGGTGTAGTCGGCGGCGGTGCGGGTGGGAACGGAGCCCACCACCGAGTAGTAGCGGAACCCGCCACCGGGCAGCAGGCCGGTGAGGCCGGTCGGGTCCTTGTCGCTCACCCCGGCCAGCACGGCGTCGGCCGCCCGCTGCAGGTAGGGGCCGGCGGCGACGCCCGCGACGCCCAGGCCCAGCATGCCGAGGACGACGCGGCGGCCGACCGGGGCGCCGCGCTCGTCCGGGCCCGGCGCACGCTCGGGAGGGCTTTCGTTCACCCCCCAATTCGAGCAGGTCACGACGCCGATGGCCAGGCCCTGCGGCCGGGCATCAGCGTTTCGCCGGATCCGACGGCCCGGCGGCGGGCCCGCCGAGCAGGGCGGTGACCAGGGCGCGCAGCGATCCGGTGAGCCGGGCGGAGCCGCCGTCGGCGGTGAGGTGGCGCACCAGGTCGGCATCGAACACGGCGAGCAGGGTGTGCCCGACGAAGTCCGCGTCGAGGTCGGGCCGGGCCTCGGCGACCAGGGCGGTGACGTGGCAGTGCCAGCGCAGGTACGTCGGGTCCCCGTACTTGTCCTCGGCGCAGGCGCGCTCGTGCGCCGCGAACAGGGCGACGTTGCGGGTGGCCAGACCGGCCAGTTCGCCGAGGAAGGCGAGCAGCCGCTGCTGCGCGGGCGCACCGGGCCCGAGCGGGGGCGGGCCCTCGGCGATGGCCTCGCCGAGCAGCAGCGCGCGCTCCTCCAGCAGCGCCGCCAGCAGGCCCGTCCGGTTGCCGAAGCGGCGGAAGACGGTGCCCTTGCCGACCCCGGCGGCGGCGGCGACCTTGTCGAGCGAGACGTGCTGGAGGCCGTGCTCGGCGAGCAGATCCTCGGCGGCCCGCAGGATGGCACGCCGGTTGCGGGTCGCGTCGGCACGCTCCTGGCGCGGTTCGCTCGTCACGGTTTCCCCTCCGGGCTCGTCACCGCGGACCGTTGAACAAACGGACCGCCGGTCCGTACAGTACTCGCACGGACATCCGGACCGACGGTCCGCTTAGTCGGAACGGGCCGCCCGGCCCGTCCGTCGCCGTGCCCGTCCATCGGCGTGCCCGTTCATCGCCGTACCCACCGGCTGCCATGCCCGTCCATCGCCATGCCCCGAGGAGCCCTGATGAGTGTGCGTGCCCTGGTCGTCGCCCACGACGCCCCGAACGGATTCCGGTTCGCCGCCGCGCCCCGGCCCCGCCCCGAACCGCACCAGGCGCTGATCGACGTCCGGCACGTCTCCGTCAACCACGGCGACCTGCGGACGGACGTCCGCCCGGCCGGGACGGTGCTCGGCTGCGACGCCTCCGGCGTGGTGGCCCGGGCCGCCGCCGACGGCAGCGGCCCGCC
Organism: Kitasatospora sp. NPDC057223; assembly: GCF_042669755.1. Classification (NCBI taxonomy): domain Bacteria; kingdom Bacillati; phylum Actinomycetota; class Actinomycetes; order Kitasatosporales; family Streptomycetaceae; genus Kitasatospora; species Kitasatospora sp. NPDC057223. The sequence goes on from NZ_JBHUWW010000083.1 coordinate 12,386, forward strand.
CGCCGGAGCCCGGGTGGCGGTCTTCGCCGTCGGCGCCTGGACGGAACAACTCGCCGTCACCGCCACCGAACTGGCCGAGGTACCCGAGCCGGTCGACCTCGCCGACGCGGCCGCCGTACCGCTGGCGGGCCTCACCGCGCTGCGCGCCCTGCGGGCCGGCGGACCCCTGGCGGGCGGGCGCGTCCTGGTCACCGGCGCCTCCGGCGGCGTCGGCCGGGCAGCCGTGCAGCTCGCCGCGCTCGGCGGGGCCCGGGTGATCGCCTCGGTCGGCTCGGCGGCCCGGGGCGCCGGGCTGGCGGAGCTGGGCGCCCGGCAGGTGGTGACCGGCCTCGACGAGGTCGACGGGCCCGTCGACCTCGTCCTGGACACGGTCGGCGGCCCCACCCTGGTGGCGGCCTGGAACCTGCTCGCCCCCGGCGGCAGCCTGCAGAGCATCGGCTGGGCCGGCGGCGAGGCCGCCGTCCTCCCGCCCTACTCGACCTTCGCCCCCGGCCGGGCCAGGACGCTCAGCACCTTCGGCGACTCCGCCGACCCCGGCCCGGACCTCGTCACCCTGATCGGCCTGCTCGCCGAGGGCCGGCTCACACCCCGGATCGGCTGGCGGGGTTCCTGGGAGCGCGCCGCCGAGGCCACCGGCGAACTCACCGCCCGCCGGGTGACGGGCAAGGCCGTGCTCGACGTGCACGCCTGACCGCCGGGGCGGGAGGCCGGGACCCCTGGGGCCGGAGCCAGGGAGCCGGTGCCAGCGGTCGGGGCTCGGGGCCAGGGGCCGGGAGCGGCCGGCCGGATAGGGTGGCGCCATGGCTTCCCGTACACCGCCGGTGGCACCCCGGGCCGACGGCCCGGCCCGCACGTTCGCCGCGAGCGCCGCGCCGGGCACGGTGGCCGGCGCGGCCGCCGGCGCGCCCGGCGACAGCCGGCCCCGGCGACGGCTCAGCGTGGACGAGCGGCGCGAGCAGCTGATCGCCGTCGCACTGGAGTTGTTCAGCCGCCGCCCGCCGGAGGAGGTGTCGATCGACGACATCGCGGCGGCGGCCGGTGCCTCCCGTCCGCTGGTGTACCACTACTTCCCCGGCAAGCAGGCGCTGTACGAGGAGTCGCTGCGCCGGGCCGGCCAGGAGCTGGCGGGCAGGTTCGAGGAGCCGGCCAGCGGGCCGCTGTCCGACCGGCTGTTCCGGGTGATGGGGCGCTACTTCGACTACGTGGAGAGCCACGGCCCGGGCTTCGCGGCGCTGCTGCGCGGCGGGTCGGTCGCGGCCAGCCCGGGGACGAACGCCGTGATCGACGAAGTCCGGCGGGCCGCGCACGACCAGATCCTGCTCCACCTGGCCGTCCCGGCGCCCAGCGCCGGCCTGCGGCTGACCGTCCGGGCGTGGATCGCCAACGCGGAGATCACCTCGCTCGAATGGCTGGCCGAACGGACCGTGCCGCGCGAGGAGTTGCAGCTGCGCCTGGTGCAGGAGTTCATCGCCTCGCTGACCCTGACCGCCGCCCGCGAACCGGCACTGGCCGCCGAACTCGCCGGATTCTTCGCCGACGAGCGGCCGGACGGCCCGGCGGGACGCCTCGTGCGCGAACTGGCCGGCCTGTTCGCCGTGCCGGGCCTGGCCGAGTCCGTCGCCGCGCTCGCCGGACCGGACGCCGGGACGACGCCCTGAACGCGCCCCCCAACTGCCGGTCGGTCTCTGCCGGACGGGCCGCATCTGGTAGAAATTGAGCACGGCTCAGACGATCACGACACGCAGTAGAGCGGGGGGCTCGCCACCATGACCCAGGACGGCTACACCGACGGGGACGGGGCTCCCTTCGCGGCGGCCGAGCAGGTCTCCGCGACCCTCGGCACCCTCGCCGAGGCCCTGCTCGACCACCGGACGACCCGCTACTCGGCGAGCTCCCTGACCGCCCTGCGCGGCCGGGTGCACCCGGTGGCCGAGGCACTGTTCGACGTCCGGCTCGCCGAGCGCGGCGCGGCCCACCAGGCGGTCCACCGCCTCGGTACGGTCGTCGCGGCCCGCACGGCCCGCGCCGGCGGCCCCGTCCGGACGAGCGGTGTGAGCACCGCCGCCGCCACCGCCCTGCTGTCGCGCTTCGGCGGTGGCGCGGTGCGCGGCGCGACGCCGGGTGCCGAGGGGCCGACCGCCGCACTGTTCGAACTGCCGGTGTCCGGCGAGGTCGCCGACCCGAAGCTGCGCCCGCCCTTCGCCGCCGCGCTGGCGGCCCTCGCGAGCGGACAGCAGACCCGGCAGTCCGCCACGCTCGCGGCCGGATCGGGCGCCGAGGTCCGGCTGGTCGTCCCCTCGGCCTTCCACCCGCTCACCGCCCCCGACGCCGACGCCGACCTGGCCGGGCATCTCGCGGAGGTCGCCGAGGAGGTGTTCAGCGGCGCGGGCCCGGCCGAACGGCGTGACTTCGCCGTGGTCGGCGCGAGCCTCACGGACCTGATCAGCGCCTCCGGCGTGGCGTTCGCGGGCCTGTCGGCACTGAAGGTGGACGGCCGGCCCAGCGACGCCTCGCTCGTGGTCTCGCTCGCCCGGCAGCAGAGCCCGATCCAGGTGCTGGCGAGTGAACTCGCCACGGCCCGCCCGCACGCCGAGGTCTGGACGGTGCTGCTGCCTGCCGGGCCCGCCGCCGTACTGGTCGAGGGCCGCACCGTGCCGGTACCCGGCGCACTCGCCGCGGACGGCCGCCGGCGCTGGGCGGTGACGTCGGTCGTGCAGGCCTTCGTCCCGCTGCCGGACGGCGCCTCGGTGCTCTGCGTGCAGCTCGCCACGGCGCAGGCCCAGGACTGGGACCTGTACGCCGGCGTAGTGGCCGAGATGCTGAAGAGCGTCCAGTTCGCCTGGGACGGCGTGGACGCCCGGACGGTCGCACCCGTCCCGGCGCAGGCCGTCGCCGCTCCCCCCGTCCAGGCACCGGCACCGGCCCCCGTTGCCCAGCCGGCTCCGGTTGCCCAGCCCGCCCCGGCCCCCGTTGCCGCGCCGGTCGAGGCCGAGGCGCCCAAGGGCACCGCGGTACGGATCCCGCCGCCGGACTTCAACCCCTTCGCACCCCAGCCCGCCCAGGTCCAGGCGCAGCCGGAGGCCCCCGCGCAGGCGGACGACGAAGCGCCCAAGGGCACCCCGGTGCGGATCCCGCCGCCGGACTTCAACCCCTTCGCTCCCCAGCCCGCCCAGGTCCGGGCCGCGGCCGACGGCGAGGCGCCCAAGGGCACCCCGGTGCGCGTCCCGCCGCCGGACTTCAACCCCTTCGCACCCCGCCCCGACGGCGCCGCCACGGCACCCGCCCCCGTCGCCGCCCCGGCCGCCCCCGCCGCCCAGGCCACCGACCCGTTCGGCACGGTGACGGTGGAGCAGCCGACCGACCCGTTCGGCACCAAGCTGCCGTCGGCCGCTCCGGCGGCCGCCGCACCGGCCCCGGTGGCCGCCCCGCCGAGGCCGGCCGCGCCGCCCACGGCCCCGGCCGCCGGCGCACCGGTCACCCGGACCCCGGTCCGGATCCCGCCGCCGGACTTCAACCCCTTCGCACCCCGCGCCGACACCGCCCCCGCCGCACCGGCTCCCGAGGAGGCCCCGGCAGCCGAGCCGCCGCCGAGCCCGTTCGGCTGATCCCGTACGCCCCGGCGGCCGGTCCCGCACCAGGGGCCGGCCGCCGCCGTGTGGACGGAGGCGGCCCACGGCACGTCAGCGGGCTCCGGCCGGACGCCCCTGCGGGCGAGGGCCTGGCCGGCGCCCGGCGGGGCGGTGGGCGCCTCAGCCGGCCGGCCTCCCGGCGATCAGCAGGCCGACGCCGTCCAGCATTCTGGCCAGTCCGAACTCGAACAGGCCGTCCAGGCTCAGGTCGATCTCGGGCCCCTCGGCCAGGGCGGTGAACATCGGGAACTCCCCGGCTTCCACCAGCGCCCCGAGGTCCCCCTCGCCCTCGGTCATCGCCAGCCATTCGTCCGAGGACAGCCCGCTGTCGCGCTCCGCGGCCGCCTCCGACTCGAAGTTGACGGCGAGCCCGCAGACGTAGCCGGCCAGCGTGACCGCCGTCTGGGCGATCTGCTCCATGCCGAGCCCCAGACCCGCCAGCGCGGCCATCGAGCGCTCGGTGTGGATCGCCGCCGCGGGCGAGGGCACCGGCCGGGTGAACGACATCACGACCGCGAGCCAGGGGTGGCGCCGGTAGATCTGCCACTGGGTGCGCGCGATCGTCTCCAGACCGGCCCGCCACCCCGGCGGCAGGGCCTCGGGCAGCGGGTTGTCGACCATGACCTGGTCCATCATCAACAGCACCAGCTGGTCCTTGTCCGCGACGTGGCGGTACAACGACATGGTGGCGGCGCCGAGTTCGGCCGCGATCCGGCGCATCGCCAGCGCCCCGATGCCCTCAGCGTCGGCGATCCCGACGGCGGCCCGGACGATCCGCTCCCGGGTCAGCTCGCGTTCCGCGCCGCGCGCCCGGCGCACGGGCGCAGTCGCGGGAGCGCCCCCCTGCGGGGGTGGTGCGGGCGACGCCGGTGGCGCGGGCGGCTCGGACGGCGGTGGTGCGGACGGCGCCGGTGCGGCGGCACTGGGCCCCGCCACCACCGTGCCGACGCCCGGCACCGCCCGCACCAGCCCCTCCTGGCGCAGCGTGCTGAGCGCCTTGGTGGCGGTGGCCATCGCCACGCCCCACTCCTGGGTGATCCGGCGGGTCGACGGCACCCGGTCGCCCGGGGACAGCTCGCCGGCCGCGATCCGGCGGCGCAGCTCGGTGAGGATCCTGACGGACGGCGGTACGGGTTGGGCGGCGCTCTCGGTCACCGGGTTCTCCTTCGTCGGCCGGGCGGTCACAGTGTACTAGTGCACTACCGCTCACCGACCGGCAAGCAGGGCATCAAGGCACCGCAAGGCACCCAGGCGCCCTAGTGCACTAGCCCAGAAACCAGCAGTAATTCCAGCATTCTTGCGCGACGGACCACCGGACGCTTACCTTGTACGCATCAGAGCGTACGCCGTACGCACCGACCTGCCCGGGGGAACCATGCCCACCACCGCCCGACCTCCCGCCCACGCCCCCGCCGCGCGGGCCGCCCGCAGCTCGTCCCGGCGCGAGTGGATCGCCTTCTCCGTCCTGCTGCTGCCCCTGCTGCTGGTCTCGATGGACGTCTCGGTGCTCTACTTCGCCGTCCCGTTCATCAACCGCGACCTCGCGCCGACGGCGACCCAGCAGCTCTGGATCTTCGATGTCTACGGTTTCGTGCTGGCCGGCCTGCTGCTGACGATGGGCTCGCTCGGCGACCGGATCGGCCGTCGCCGGCTGCTGCTGATCGGAGCCGCCGCGTTCGGACTGGCCTCGGTCGCCGCCGCCTACGCGGACAGCGCCGGCCTGCTCATCGCCTGCCGGGCGCTGCTCGGCATCGGCGGCGCCACGCTGATGCCCTCCACCCTCGGCCTGGTCCGCAACATCTTCCCGGACGAGCGCCGGCGCACCATGGCCGTCTCGATCTGGACGGGTGCGATGGCGGGCGGGATCGCGCTGGGCCCGGTGCTCAGCGGGGTGCTGCTCGACCACTTCTGGTGGGGCTCGGTGTTCCTGGTCAACACCCCCGCCATGGTGCTGCTGCTGGCACTGGCCCCGCTGCTGGTCCCGGAGTCGAAGGACCCGGCACCGGGCCGGTTCGACCTGGCGGGCGCCCTGCTCTCGCTCGGGACGGTCCTGCCGGTGGTCTACGGCCTCAAGCGCGGCGCGGCCGACGGGTTCGACGCGGTACCGGTGCTGGCGCTCGTGCTGGGCATCGCCGTCGGCCTGGTGTTCGTCCGCCGGCTGCGCACCGCGGCCGACCCGCTGATCGATCTGGCGCTGTTCCGCGACCGCGGGTTCAGCGGCGCGATCACCGTGAACACGCTGGTGATGTTCGCGACGATCGGCTTCGTCCTGTTCTCCACCCAGTACCTGCAGTCCGTGCTCGGCCTCAGCCCGCTCACCGCCGCACTGTGGTGCCTGGCGCCCTCGGTGCTGATCGGCGCGTCCGCGGCGGGGGCCGCCGCGCTGGCCTCGCGCTTCTCCCGGGTCCGGGTGATCAGCGGCGGGTTCCTGGTGGCGGTCGGCGGGTTCGCGGTGCTGTCCCGGCTGGGGACGGACTCGCCGCTCTGGGTGGCGCTCGGCGGCGTGACGCTCACCAACCTCGGCATGGTCGCCGCGATGAGCCTGGTCGCCGACCTGGCGCTCGGCTCCGTACCGGCGGCGCGGGCCGGCTCGGCGGCGGCGCTGCTGGAGAGCAGCCAGGAGTTCGGCGGCGCGCTGGGCATCGCGGTGCTCGGCACCATCGGCACCGCCGTGTACCGGGCCGAGGTCACCGACGGCCTGCCGCCCGGCACCCCGGCGGCGGCGCGCGAGACGCTCAGCGGCGCCCTCGACGTGGCCGGCCGGCTGCCCGCCGAGGCCGGGGAGCTGGTGACGCAGCTGGCCCGTTCGGCGTTCACCTCGGGCCTGCACGTCGCGGCCCTGGCCGGGGCCGTGACGATGGTGCTGGGCGCGGTGGTCGCGCCGCTGCTGCTGCGCGGGGTGCGGCCCGCCGCCGACCGGCCGGCCGAGACGGAGCCGCTCGCGCCCGCCGCCTGACGGTCGGTCACCAAGCGGGCCGGGGCCGATCCGGAGTGACAGGTTCACGGCCCAAGTGGTACAGACCTATTGCCAGTTGACTCCGGGCTCCCTAACCTCGGTGAGCACAGGACCTCCACGGCAACCCGACGGCCCGAGGCTCCCGCTCCGCGCTGCCCCCTGGCCGGAGTTCTGCACACTGCTCCACGCACCTGACACCTCCCCACAGGTAACGGGGCCGGCCCGGCAGGTCCGGACCGCCCCAGGACAGGAGCCAAACCCATGCGCAGACGTCGGATCCGTCTCTCCCTCCTGGCAGCGGGGAGCCTCCTCGCCCCGCTGGTCGCAGTGGCGCTCCCCGCCACCGCCGCGCACGCCGCCTCCCCCACCGCAGCCTTCGCCAAGGGCAGCGACTGGGGCAGCGGCTACGAGGGCAGCTACACCATCACCAACGGCTCCAGCACCGCGCTGAACGGCTGGACCCTGGAGTTCGACCTCCCGGCCGCCAACACCGTGGCCTCGCTCTGGAACGCCACCTACACCACCGCCGCCTCGCACGTGACGGTCAAGAACCCCGGCTGGGCGAGCAGCCTCGCGCCGGGCGCCTCGTACAACTTCGGGTTCAACATCGCCTACTCGGGCAGCTACCAGGCCCTGGCCAACTGCAAGTTGAACGGCGCACCGTGCACCGGCGGCACCGGGACGGACACCACCGCGCCGAGCACGCCGGGCAGCCTGAGGTCCACCGGCAGCACCTCGACGAGCGTGGCGCTGGCCTGGACGGCGAGCACCGACGACACCGCCGTGACGGGCTACGACGTCTATCTCAACGGCGTCAAGAACCAGAGTGTGACCGGGACTTCGGCCAACGTCACCGGACTGACCGCGGCCACCGCGTACCAGTTCACCGTGCAGGCCTTCGACGCGGCGGGCAACCGCTCGGCGGCGGCCGGCCCGCTCGGTGTGACCACCCCGCCGACCACCGTCCCGGACGTCACGGCGCCCTCCGCCCCGGGCACCCCGGTCGCGGGCACCACGACCGCCAACAGCATCGCGCTCAGCTGGGCGGCCAGCACCGACAACATCGGCGTCACCGCGTACGACGTCTACAACGGCAGCGCGCTCGCCAGCACGGTGACCGGCACCTCGGCCACCGTCGGCGGCCTCGCCGCCAACACCTCGTACACCTTCACCGTGAAGGCCCGCGACGCGGCCGGCAACGTCTCCGCGGCCTCGGGAGCGGTGACGGCGAGGACCCAGACCGGCGGCGGCGATCCCGGCCCCGCGCTGAAGATCGGCTACTTCACCCAGTGGAGCATCTACGCCCGCGGGTACAGCGTGAAGAAGCTCGACACCTCGGGCTCGGCCGGGCGGCTGACGACGCTCAACTACGCGTTCGCCAACATCGACCCGAACAGCAAGAAGTGCTTCATCACGAACAAGGCGGCCGGCAACGACTCCGACCCCAACGCGGGTGACGGCGCGGGCGACGCCTGGGCCGACTTCGGCAAGGGGTGGGACGCGGGCAGCTCGGTGGCCGGCACCACCGACACCTGGGACCAGGCACTGGCGGGCAACTTCAACCAGTTGAAGCAGCTCAAGGCCAAGTACCCGAACCTCAGGACGCAGATCTCGCTGGGCGGCTGGTCCTACAGCAAGTGGTTCTCCGACGCGGCGGCCACCGACGCCTCGCGCAAGGCACTGGTCAGCTCCTGCATCGACCTGTACATCAAGGGCAACCTGCCCGTCATCGACGGCCGGGGCGGCGCCGGCAGCGCCGCGGGCATCTTCGACGGCATCGACCTCGACTGGGAGTGGCCCAACTCCGACGGCCACCTCGGCAACGTCTACCGGCCCGCCGACAAGGCCAACTACACCCTCCTGGCCCAGGAGTTCCGCCGTCAGCTGGACGCCCTCGGGGCCACCAACGGCAAGCACTACACGCTGAGCGCGTTCCTCCCGGCCGACCCGCAGAAGATCTCCGCGGGCATCGACATCCCCGGCCTGTTCGGCGCGTTCGACTTCGCGACCATCCAGGGCTACGACTACCACGGCGGCTGGGAGACCGTCGCCAACCAGCAGTCCGCGCTCAAGGTCGCGGCGGGCGACCCGAGCACCGCCGACCGCCGGTTCAGCTCCGAGATCGCCATCAACGCGTACGTGAACGGCGGCGCCCCGAAGAGCAAGCTGACGCTCGGCATCCCGTTCTACGGACGCGGCTGGACGGGCGTGCCGCGCGGCACCACCAACGGCCTCTTCCAAACCGGCACGGGCCCCGGCCCGGGCACCTACGAGGCCGGGTACGAGGACTACCACAAGCTCAAGGAGATGGCCACGAGCGGTGGTTACACCATCTACCGGGACCCGGTGGCCGGTTTCGCGTACATCTACAACGGCTCGGTCTTCTACACCTACGACGACCCGACCGAGATCGCCCGCAAGACCGCCTGGATCAAGTCCCAGGGGCTGGCCGGCGCGATGGTGTGGTCGTTCGACGGCGACACCGCGAACGGCGAGCTGATGGCCGCGGTCTCCAACGGCCTGCAGTGACACGCCAGTAGGGTCAAGGTGCCCGCCGCCCGCACCCGGGGCGGCGGGCACCGCCGTGCTGTCAGGCCGCCCGGCGGGCCAGGTGGACGACGTCCGGTACGCCCCGGGCCACCGGGATCTCGTGGGTGACGACGCCGGTGAACCCGGCCGTCCGCAGCGCGTCCTCGAACGCGGTGGACGGCTGCGCGCTCCACACCGCGAGGACGCCGCCGGGGCGCAGCCGGCGCTGGATCGCGGCCAGGCCGGCCGGGCCGTACAGGCCGGTGTTGGAGTCGGTGACCGTCCAGTCGGGGCCGTTGTCGATGTCGAGGCAGAGGGCGTCGTAGCGGTCGGTGCCGGCCTCGCCGTGCAGGTACTCCAGCAGGTCGGTGTGCAGCACCTCGACGCGCGGGTCGGCCAGGGCGCCCGCCGAGATCGCGCCGAGCGGGCCGGTGCGGTGCCAGTCGATGACGGCGCCCTCGCGCTCGACGACAGCGATCCGGGCCCAGCGCGGTTCGGCGGCGGCGTACGCGAGGGAGAAGCCGACGCCGAGGCCCCCGATCAGTACGGCGGGCCCGCCGGTGGCCGGGCCGAGCTCGTCGAGTGCGGCCTGGACGAGCAGGCGCTCGGAGCGGCCGTCGGCGGTGTCCATCAGGAAGCAGCCGTTGGCGATGATCTCGTAGTGCTCGCCGCGGCGTCTGAGGACGACCTCACCGTAGGGGCCTTCCCGCCGGTCGAGCGTGTCGACGGCAGCGGATCCGTCCCGGTCGGGTGGTGCGGTCGCCATGGGGGCCTCGGGTCTCAGGTGTCGGTCATGGCCGCCGGAGCCGGCCATCGGTGCGTGGTCGACTCTATCGGAGCGCGGCTACCGCCCGGCCTCGGGCGGCAGACCCGTGGGCGCGTCCGCGGCCGCCACCGGGGCGCCGCCCCTGACCTTGGGACTGCGCCGCCCGCGGCGCTCCAACCAGTGGGCCAGCCAGGACAGTGCGAGGCACATCCCGATGTAGACCGGTGCGATCACCATCACCACCGGGATGAACGGCAGGTCGTAGTCGAGGTTGGTGGCGATCAGCTTTCCGGCGTGCAGGAACTCCTCGAAGGTGATCAGGAAGCCGAGCGAGGTGTCCTTGAGGGCGACCACCAGCTGGCTGATGATGGCCGGCAGCATCGCCCGGTTGGCCTGCGGCACCAGGACGTACGCCATCACCTGGGTCTTGCGCATGCCGAGGGCGAAGGCCGCCTCCTTCTGCCCCTTGGGCACGGCGAGCACGCCGGCCCGGAAGACCTCGGCGAGCACCGAGCCGTTGTAGAGGGTCAGGCCGGCCACCAGTGCCCAGAGCGGTTCGACCTGGAGGGCGATGAAGATGAAGAAGATCATCACCAGTACCGGCATCGCCCGGAAGAACTCCACCACCACGGTGGACACCCAGCGCACCGCCCGGTGGTCGGAGAGCCGGCCGGCGGCGAACAGCGCGCCGAACGGCAGCGCGAACAGCACCGTCCAGCCGAACGCCTCCAGGGTGTTGCGCAGCCCGCGCAGAAGCAGCTCCTGAACGCCCCGGTACTCGAACGGCATCCACTTCTGGTAGGTGAACTGGTCGGTGTGGAACAGCATGTAGACGATCCAGCCGAGCAGTGCGGCGATCGCCAGCAGCGCGATCCAGCCGTACATCCGGTGCCGGGCCGCCGCCTTCGGGCCGGGGACGTCGTACAGCGCGGAGGAGGGCGGGGAGGCAACCGTCATCGGGACACCGCCAGTCGTCGTTCGAGGAGGTTGAACACGGCGCTGATGGCGAGGGTCAGGATCAGGTAGCCGACGGCGATCCAGACGAAGGTCCAGACGATGCTGTAGCCCAGTTCGTTGATGGTCCGGTAGCTGCCGAGCAGTTCGACCACGCTGAAGGAGCCCGCGATCGCGGTGTTCTTGGCGAGCGCGATCAGCACGCTGCCGATCGGTGCGACCACCGAGCGGGACGCCTGCGGGAGCACGATCAGGCTGAGCGTCTGGCCGAACGTCATGCCCAGGCTGCGGGCCGCCTCGCCCTGGCCGAGCGGCACCGTGTTGATGCCCGAGCGCAGCACCTCGCAGATGAACGCCGAGGTGTAGCAGCCGAGGGCGAGCACCGAGAAGGTGAAGAACGGCAGCACGATGTCGAAGCGCGGCAGGCCGAGCACCACGATGAAGAACAGCAGGGTGAGCGGGGTGTTGCGCAGGACGGTCACCCAGACGGTGCCGAAGGCGCGCAGCGACTTGATCGGCGAGACCCGGAACCCGGCCATCAGGACGCCCAGCAGCATCGCCAGCACGCCGCTGACCAGGGTCAGTTCGAGGGTGCCGACGAAGCCGTGCCAGTACGTCGAGAAGTTGTCGGTCAGGACTTTCATGCGGTGCGGCCTCCTCAGTACCGGTCGATCGGCGGCGGGGTGGGCGCCGGCACCCCGGACAGGCCGAGGGTGGCGTCGTAGGCCTTCTTCCAGTCGCCGTTCTGCTCGTGCGCGGCCAGCGCGTCGTCGAGCGCCAGCCGCAGCACCGTGTCGTTGCGGGGGGTGCCGATGCCGTACGGCTCCTTGGAGAACGGCTCCCCGGCGATCTTCATCTCGTCCGGTGCCTTGGCGGCGTAGCCCTGGAGGATGGCGTTGTCCGTGGTGACGGCGTCCACCTGGCCGGTGACCAGGTTGTCCACGCAGGCGGAGTAGGTGTCGTAGCCGACCAGGCGGGCCTTCGGGTAGTCCTTCTCGATCCGCTGGTACGGGGTGGAACCCGCAGCCGAGCAGACCTTCCGGCCGGCCAGGTCCTGTGGCCCGTGGATGCTGTCGTTGCTCCTGCGCACCAGCAGGGACTGCCCCGCGATGAAGTACGGGCCCGCGAAGCCGACCAGCTTCTTGCGGTTGTCGTTGATCGTGTAGGTGCCCACGTAGTAGTCGACCTGGCCGTTCTGCAGCGCGGTCTCGCGGTTGGCGGAGGCGATGGTCCGGAACTCGATGCGGTCCGGACCGAAGCCGAGCGAGGCCGCGACCATCCTGGCGATCTCGATGTCGAAGCCGGAGTACGTGCCGGTGGCCGGGTTCTTCTGGCCCAGGTAGGGCTGGTCCTCCTTGGCCCCGACGACCAGGTGGCCGCGGCCGCGGGCGGCGTCCAGGGTCGGCGATCCGTTGACCGGCGCGCCGGTGCGGACCTGGTAGCCGGGCAGGGCGCCCGGCTGCGGCCCCTTCGGGGGCGGGGTGCCGGGCTTGCCGCAGGCGGCCAGCACGGCGAGGGCTGCGAGGGCTGCGAGGGCCCGCTTGACGACCGTCATGACGACCCCTCAGTGCTTCAGGATCTTGGACAGGAAGTCCCTGGCCCGCTCGCTCTCGGGGGCGTCGAAGAACGCCTCGGGGGTGCGGTCCTCGACGATCCGTCCGTCCGCCATGAAGACCACCCGGTTGGCGGAGGCGCGGGCGAAGCCCATCTCGTGGGTGACCACGACCATGGTCATGCCCTCGCGGGCGAGTTCCTGCATGACGTCCAGCACCTCGTTGATCATCTCGGGGTCGAGGGCGGAGGTGGGCTCGTCGAAGAGCAGCGCCTTCGGGTCCATCGCCAGCGCGCGGGCGATCGCCACCCGCTGCTGCTGGCCGCCGGAGAGCTGGGCCGGGTACTTGTCGGCCTGCGAGGCGAGTCCGACCCGCTCCAGCAGGGCCCGGGACTTCGCGTCGGCCTCGGCCCGGCCCCGCCCGCGGACCTTGACCTGGGCGAGCGAGACGTTCTGCAGCACGGTCTTGTGCGCGAACAGGTTGAAGGACTGGAACACCATCCCGACCTCGGCGCGCAGCTTCGCCAGGCCCTTGCCCTCGGCGGGCAGCGGCTCACCGTCGATGGTGATGGTGCCGGTCTCGATCGGCTCCAGCCGATTGACGGCCCGGCACAGCGTGGACTTGCCGGAGCCGGACGGCCCGATCACCACGACGACCTCGCCGCGGCCGACCGTCAGGTCGATGTCCCGCAGGACGTGCAGTTCGCCGAAGTGCTTGTTGACGCCGCTCAGTTCGATCAGCGGCGTGAAGGCGGCAGTGCTCACCCGGGTGTCCCCTCCTCAGGGTCGCAGCGACCGTTACTTGCTGCGCCTGCCCTTGAGCAGCCAGCCCAGCGCACCGCCCGCGACCAGTGTCGCGAGCAGCGCGATCCAGAGCGGGGCGGTGACGGTGAACACCCAGAACTGGATCTTCACCCGCTCAAGGTTGGCGAACAGGAACCACACCGCAAGGACGATGATCACGCCGATCGCGATGTAGCGGGTCGGGACACCCGCGATCTCGCTCCTGGGGCCCTTGGAACCGAAGGACGACGAACCGTCTGAAATCTTGGTCACCACGGCAGTGTGTGCGCATTCGTCCTGATTAGTCCGGCCGCCCGGCCGCGCCTGGCCCACCCGGATCCACCGCAACACCCGGATGGCCCAGCCCCACGACGGCCCCGGCCCGACCGGCACCCTCGACGGGGCCGGACGGGCCGGGGTGGACGGGCCGTCGGGCGCTAGCCCTCGTCCCGCCAGGAGCGCCAGAGCGCGGCGTACGGGCCGCCCGCCGCGACCAGCTCCGGGTGGCTGCCGTACTCGCTGATCCGGCCGCCCTCGACCACCGCGATCACGTCCGCGTCGTGCGCGGTGTGCAGCCGGTGGGCGATCGCGATCACCGTCCGGCCCTCCAGCACCCGCGAGAGCGAGCGCTCCAGGTGCCGGGCCGCGCGCGGGTCGAGCAGCGAGGTCGCCTCGTCCAGGACGAGGGTGTGCGGGTCCGCCAGGACGAGCCGGGCCAGCGCGAGCTGCTGCGCCTGCGGCGGGGTGAGGGCCACCGCGCCGGAGCCGACCTCGGTGTCCAGGCCCTCCGCCAGTGCGTCCGCCCACTCGGTGGCGTCGACCGCCGCCAGTGCTGCGCGCAGCTCGGTGTCGTCGGCCTCCGGCGCGGCGAGCCGCAGGTTGTCCCGCAGCGTGCCGACGAACACGTGGTGCTCCTGGTTGACCAGCGCGACCCGGGCGCGGACCCGCTCGGCGGGCATCCGCGCGAGCGAGGCGCCCCCCAGCGTCACGCTGCCCCGGCCCGGGGCGTAGATCCCGGCCAGCAACCGCCCGAGGGTGGACTTGCCCGCCCCCGAGGGCCCGACCAGCGCCACCCGGCTGCCCGGCGCGATGTCCAGGCTGATGCCGTGCAGCACGTCGGAGCCCTCGCGGTAGCCGAAGCGGACGTCGGTGGCCTCCACCCGGCGGCCGTCCGGGTGGACGGAGTCGTCCGTCTCCGGGTCCTCCACCTCGCGGACCCCGACCAGCCGGGCCAGCGAGGCCTGGCCGACCTGGAGTTCGTCGTACCAGCGCAGGATCAGATCGACCGGCCCGGTCAGCGCCTGCGCGTAGAGCACCCCGGTGGTCAGCTGGCCCACGCTGATCCAGCCCTTGAGGGTGAACAGCCCGCCGAGCACCAGCGTGCCGAGCACGGCGAGGCTGTAGACGGCGTCGATGGCCGGGAACCACATGGTGCGCAGCCACATCGTGTAGCGCTCCCAGGCCAGCCACTCGCCGAGCTTGCGGTCGGTGAGCCTGACCCGGTCGTCGCCCAGGCGCAGGGTCTCGACCGTCCGGCCGGCGTCGACCGTCTCCGCCAGCACGGTGTTCACGGCCGCGTACCCCGCCGACTCCGAGCGGTAGGACTGCGGGGCGCGGCGGAAGTACCAGCGGGAGCTGACCAGCAGCAGCGGCAGGCCGGTGACCGCGGTCAGCGCCAGCAGCGGCGAGGTGACGACGAGGGCGCCCAGCACCAGCACCAGCGAGACCACCGCGACGGCCAGCTCCGGCACCGCCTCCCGGACGGACTTGGAGAGCCGGTCGACGTCGGTGGTGCCGCGCGACACCAGGTCGCCGGTGCCGGCCCGCTCCAGCACGCCGGGCGGCAGCGCCACCGAGCGCACCAGGAAGTCCTCCCGCAGGTCGGCGAGCACCTCCTCGCCGAGCACGCCGCCCCGCAGCCGGGACCACCAGGTGAAGCCGGACTGCACGACCAGGGCCAGCAGGTACCACCCGACGGCCGCCATGATGGTGCTCTCGGCGGTGCCGGTGGCGAGTGACTCGACGAGCCTGCCGAGCACCCACGGGCCGACCAGGCCGGCCACCGTGGCGACGGCGTGCAGGGCGACCACCGAGCCGAAGTTGGCCCGGTGGCGCCGGGCGAGCAGGCGGACGTAGCTGCGGACGGCCGCCGGGGAGCCGACGGGCAGCATGGTGGCCGGCCCGTGCTCCTGCTGGGCGGGTGGCTTCATGCGGTGCTCCTGGGGCGAGGTCCGGCGGCTTCGCCGGGGGAACGGGCAGCAAGACGGGCAGTGGGAGGGACGGCGGGAAGGACGGCGGGAGGGGCGGTGGGAGGGGCGGTGGGAGGGACAGCAGGACGGACGGCGCCACGGAGGTCGCTCACACCGGCTCCTTCACGGCCACCGGGTCCTGCACCGCCGCCGGCTCCTGCTCGCGGGTGACCACGGCGCGGTAGTGCGGCTCGCTGCGCAGCAGCTCGCGGTGGCTGCCGGCGGCGGTGACCCGGCCGTCGTGCACCAGCACGACACGGTCGGCCTGGTCGAGCAGCAGCGGGCTGGTCGCGAGGACGACGGTGGTGCGGCCGGCCCGGTTCCTGCGCAGGCCGGCCGCGATCCGCGACTCGGTGTGGGCGTCGACCGCGCTGGTCGGCTCGTCCAGGACGAGGACGGGCGGGTCGGCGAACAGCGAGCGGGCCAGCGCGAGCCGCTGGCGCTGGCCGCCGGAGAGCGAGCGGCCGCGCTCGGTGATCCTGGCCCGCATCGGGTCGCCGCCGCAGTCGGGCGAGCCGTCCACCAGCGCCTCCAGGACGTCCTCGGCGCGGGCCGCGGCCAGCGCGTCGGCGGCCTCGACCCGGCCGGAGGCCGGGATGTCCAGCAGTTCGGCAAGGGTGCCGGAGAGCAGCACCGGCTCCTTGTCGTGGACCAGCACGGCGGCGCGGGCCTCGGACAGCGGGACGGCGTCCAGCGGGGTGCCGCCGAGGCGTACCGAGGGCAGCGGCGGCTCGACGGCGAGCCCCGGTCCCTGCCCCGGTCCCTGCTCCGGTCCGTGCGCCGATTCCTGCGCCGGACCGGGCACCGGGGCGTCGTCGGAGCCCTCAGGCAGCGGGACGTGGCCCCCGAGGCGCTCGGCGAGCAGCCCCGCGAAGTCCGGGTCGCCGCAGACCACGGCCGTCAGCTCGCCCGCGCGGGCGGTCAGACCGGTGACGGGGTCGTGCAGGTCGCCGGCCTCGGGACGGCCCAGGGTGGCGTCCGGCACGGTGGTGCCGCGGGTCAGCGCGAGCACCCGGGCGGCCCGGCCGGCGGAGACCCGGGCGACGCTCCAGGCGTGCGCGGCCTCGCCGAGGATGCGCAGCGGGGCGGCCAGGAAGGCGGTCGCGCCGTACACCGAGACCAGGGTCCCGATCCCGATCTCGCCGGCGGCGGCGAGGTGGGCGCCGTACCAGGTGATGCCGACCACGAAGAGGCCGGGCAGCAGCACCTGCTGGGCCTGCATCAGCGAGGACAGCCTGGTGGCGCGCACGGCGGCGGCCCGGACCTTCTGGGAGGCGGCGCGGTAGCGCGCCAGGAACAGCTCCTCGCCGCCGATGCCGCGCAGCACGCGCAGCCCGGCGACGGTGTCGGCGGCCAGCTCGGTGGCCTTGCCGCCGAGCGCGCGCTGTTCGGAGTAGCGCTTCTCGAACGGCCCGAGCAGCGGCCAGACGGAGGCGGCGAGCACCGGCACGCCGAGCAGCACGATGAGGCCGAGCAGCGGCTGGACGGTCAGCACCACGGCACTGACGGCGAGCCAGACCAGCACGGCGGCGCGGACCCGGGCGACCAGCTCGACGTACCAGCCGATCTTCTCCACGTCGCCGCTGCCGACGGCGACGATCTCGCCGGTGGCGATCCGGCGGGAGAGGCCGGCGCCGAGCCGGGAGGCCTGGCGGGCGACCAGCTGGCGGACCTGGGTGGCGGCGGTGATCCAGTTCCAGACGGCCTGGCGGTGCAGCAGCACGGTGCCGACGGAGGCGACGACGGCCAGCGCGAGTGCGAAGGCACCGGCCTGCCAGATTCCGGCGCTGTCGCCGTCGACGGCGGCCTGGACGCCCCGCCCGAGCGGCAGCGGCAGGGCTGCCTGGCAGCCCATCTCCAGCAGCGCCCAGCAGGTGGAGAGCACCTGGCCGCGCCGTTGGCTGCGCTGGAGCCAGCGCAGGAAGGCGAGCGGTGAGGAGAGGTCGGGACTGCCGGGGTCGGGCATCGGCAGGGTTCTGAGCGGCATGACGCTCCGTTGCGGGGGTGTACGGGCACGGGCCAGGGAGCTCGCGGCCCGGGTCGCGGGCGCGGCTGGGGACCCGGCGCGGTGGGCGTCGGGCCCGTAGAAGGGGTGTGCGGGCGGGCCCGCGGGCGGGCGCCGCCGGCGGGACGGGGCCGGCGAGGTCACGGCCGGGCAGGTTCAGGACGTCATGGGAGACGAGCCTGCCCGCCGGACTGTGACCTGCGCAACAGGTTTTCCGGCCGCCCGCAGAATCGGAAACAATCCTGTTCGTTCGGGGAACATACGGTCGATCCCGCTGGTTGGGACGTCCGGAAGCATTGGACGACCAGGAGGGCACCCCTTCCCGTGAGCACCATCCCCAACGTCACCCTCAACAACGGGGTCGAGATCCCGCAGCTCGGTTTCGGCGTCTGGCAGGTCCCGGACGCCGAGGCGACCGCTGCGGTGCGCAGCGCCGTCGAGGCGGGCTACCGCTCGATCGACACGGCCGCGATCTACGAGAACGAGGCCGGTACCGGCCAGGCGCTCGCCGAGGCACTGGCCGGCGGCGTCGCCCGCGAGGACCTCTTCGTCACCACCAAGCTGTGGAACTCGGGCACCGCCGACTGGTCGGGGGACCAGGGCCGCGACGCCGTGCTGAAGGCCTTCGACGACTCGCTGGGCAAGCTGGGTCTCGACTACGTCGACCTCTACCTGATCCACTGGCCGCGCCCGATGCACGGTAGCTACCTGAACATCTGGAAGGCCTTCGAGCAGCTGCTCGCGGACGGCCGGGTGAAGTCCGTCGGCGTGTCCAACTTCGGCCCCGAGCAGCTGACCCGCCTGCTGGCGGAGTCCTCGGTGGTGCCCGTCCTGAACCAGGTCGAGCTGCACCCGCACTTCCCGCAGCGCGAGCTGCGCGCCTTCCACGCCCGGCACGGCATCGCCACCGAGGCGTGGAGCCCGCTGGGCCAGGGCAAGGGCCTGCTCACCGAGCCCGCGCTGGTGAAGATCGCCGAGAAGCACGGCCGTACCGTCGCCCAGGTCGTGCTGCGCTGGCACCTGCAGAGCGGCGTGATCGCGATCCCGAAGTCCGTCACCCCCTCGCGGATCAGGGAGAACCTGGACGTCGCCGGCTTCGAGCTGGACGCCGAGGACCTCGCGGCGATCGCCGGCGTCGAGTCCGGTGAGCGCCTCGGCCCGGACCCGCAGGATTTCGACTGGAACTGATGCCGCGGCCGGCCTGACGGAACATCACCGGCCCGGTGCGCCCAGGCCGAAGGCCGTCACCCCGGTCGGGTGACGGCCTTCGGCGACGAGGCGAATCGTTTTAGCTGGTCTACAGACGGGCCGCCTTGGCGAGCAGCGCGAGGGCCGCCTCGTGCTCGTGCTCCTCCAGCGGGGAGAGCAGCAGCAGCTGCACCTGCCGGACGCCGGCGGCCGAGCGGTGCAGCAGGTCCTGTCCCGCCGAGGACAGCGAGAGCAGGTTGCGGCGCCCGTCCGAAGGGTCCCGGCGACGCAGCACCAGGCCGCGGCGGACGAGGCGGCTGACCATCTCGGCCATCGTCGCCTTGTCCAGCGAGGCCAGCTCGCCGACGGTGCGCTGGTCGGCGCCCGGCTCCAGCTCCAGCGCGTCCAGCACCGCGTACTGCGGCGCCGTCAGCTCGGAACCGACGTGCTCGGACCAGAGCTTGGTGTGCACCTGCTGGCCGACCCGGATCAGATAGCCGATCGCCCGCTGGGCGTCCAGTATCGGGCGCGCGTCGGCCATCACGGCCACCGCGGCCGGCTCCAGCCTGGCTATCCTCGCCATCACCTTGACGATGTCGATCTGCTCCTCGGGGCTGAGCGGCTCGAAGAGCGTCCGCTGCACCCTGACCACTCCGCCGGTGGCCTCGCGCACCGCCTGCGCGCCGTTCTGAGAGAGCGCCAGCAGCTTGCGCCGGCCGTCCGCCGGGTCGCGGCGCCGCAGCACCAGACCCCGTCGGACCAGACGAGCGACCATTTCGGCCATCGTCGCCTTGTCGAGCGAGGCCCGCTCCCCCACCGTGCGCTGGTCGGCGCCCGGTTCGAGAGCGAGGACGAGCAGCACGGCGAACTGTGGCGCCGTGAGGTCTGCGCCGACGTGCTCGGACCACAACCTGGTGTGGACCTGCTGCGCGACGCGGATGAGGTGGCCGGGCGACTGCTGCAGTCGCGCGGACACGCGGGTCGTCGGGATCTCCCCCAGCACCATGTATCCGTCCCGATGTCACACCCGGTGTGTGTGGGACACCCGGGTGGGGCAGTAACGGCGTGTGGGCGTCCCGCTATGAGGGAGGGCGCGCCAGCCGTGCAGCCGGTGGCTGCTGGCGCACACTATACAAACGCCAAGCCCCTGCTGGCAGACGGGGGCCGATAGTAGACGCAACTTCCGGGAACTTGGCATATTTACGCGCCCCTGCGGGGTGCCGTTCACTCATTCGCAGCAGAAAGCCGACCGGCCGGTCCTTACCGTCTGTCACCTGCGGCTCTGTCCTCTGGTTCCGATGACTACTCGTCGGTAAGGTGTGCGCGAAGCGCTCTCAACGCCACCCTCCCGGGCCGGTCGCCGAAAAAAACCGGTGCCTGCCCGTAACCCACCAAGAGAGACGAGACCGAGCATGACCGAGCAGAGCACCGCCCCCCGGGTCGCGGTCGTCACCGGCGCAGCACGCGGAATCGGCGCCGCCACCGCCCTCCGGCTGGCGGCCGACGGCTATGCCGTCGCCGTGGTCGACCTGGAGGAGGCGGCCGGCAAGGACACCGTCGACAAGATCGTCGCGGCCGGCGGGCAGGCCCTGGCCGTCGGCGCGGACGTCTCGGACGCCGAGCAGGTCCAGGCCGCCGTCGACAGGATCGCCGCCGAACTGGGCGCCCCGGTCGTGCTGGTCAACAACGCCGGCGTGCTCCGCGACAACCTGCTGTTCAAGATGTCCGAGTCGGACTGGGACACCGTGATGAACGTGCACCTCAAGGGCGCCTTCCTGATGACCCGCGCGGTGCAGAAGCACATGGTGGACGCCGGCTTCGGCCGCGTCGTCAACCTGTCCTCCTCCTCCGCCCAGGGCAACCGCGGCCAGGCCAACTACTCCGCCGCGAAGGCCGGCCTGCAGGGCTTCACCAAGACCCTGGCCATCGAGCTCGGCAAGTTCGGCATCACCGCCAACGCCGTCGCGCCCGGCTTCATCGCCACCGAGATGACGGCGGCCACCGCCGCCCGGATCGGCATGGAGTTCGAGGCGTTCAAGCAGGCCGCCGCCACCCAGATCCCGGTCAACCGCGTCGGCGTCCCCGAGGACATCGCCAACACGATCTCCTTCCTGGCCGGCGAGGGCGCCGGCTTCGTCTCCGGACAGGTCATCTACGTCGCGGGCGGGCCGCTCGACTGACGGGTTCCGGCCGGATCGGGGCGCCTCCGACGGACACCCCGATCCGGCTGCGGTGCGACGTTCAGCCAGACCCGCGCAGCACCGGGAGCAGCTCGGCGATCCGCTCCAACTGCCCTGCCTGGCCCGGTAGATCGGGTGCGCCGAGCCGGCAGACCAGGTGCGTCACCCCCGCCGACAGGTAGCCCCGCAGGACGTCCGCGATGTGCTCGACCGGCCCGGCGACGAGGAGCTGGATCGTCTCGACCACCTCCAGCGGGAGCCCGTACCCCGCCCGGCAGTACGCGTCCAGCGCCGCGCGCCCGGACGCCACGTCCGGCGTGACCAGCAGGGTGGTGTAAAGGGCGGGGGTGATCGCGGCCGGGTCGCGGCCCGCGCCGGTGGCCGACGCGCGGACGGCGGCGAGCCCGGGCGCGTACCGGGCCGGGTCCGGCGGGTAGGGCAGCCACCCGTCGTAGCGGCGGCCGGCGCGCTCCAGTGCCGCCGGGGTCGCACCGCCGAGCCAGAGCGGCGGACCGCCGGGGCGGTGCGGGGCGAGCGGCTCGGGCAGGTCGTCGAAGTGCAGCACCTTGCCGTGGAAGTCGCTGGGGCCGGAGGCGGTCCAGAGGTGGCGCCAGAGTTCGACGGTGTCGTCGAGCCGGGCGAAGCGGCGCTGCCAGGGCACCTCGGAGGCGGCGTACTCCCGTTCGGAACGGTTGGGGAAGCCCGCGCCGACTGCCACCACCAGCCGCCCGCCGGAGAGTTGGTCGATCGAGGCGAGCGCCTGCGCGCTCTGGACGGGCCGGCGGAAGGCGGGCAGCAGCGCCGCCGTGCCGAGGGTGATCCGTTCGGTGCGCACGGCCAGCGCGCCGAGCAGGGCGAGCGGTTCCAGCACGGGGCGGAGCAGGGTGTCACCGGCCCACAGGGAGTCGAACCCCAGCTCCTCGGCCCGTACCGCGAAGTCGATCAGGGCACGCGGGCCGGCGCCCGCACCCCACTGTGCGTGGCCGGTCGGCAGCACCAGCCCGAGGCGAATGTCGTCATCCATGCGGGCCAGCCTGCGCCGGGCGGGTGCGGGCGGCAATTCCCCGCAGGGAATGGCGACTCCCCCGGCGCCGGCAGTAGAACTGCACCATGGACTTCCCCCGGGAACTACGCGAGCGGCGCGTCCGGCGCCGGCTCAGCCAACTCGAACTGGCGGACCGGGCCGGCACCACTCAGCGCCACCTCAGCTTCATGGAGACCGGCCGGTCCGCCCCCGGCCGGGAGATGGTGGTGCGGCTGGCCGAGTCGCTGGAGCTGCCGCTGCGCGAACGCAACGACCTTCTGCTGTCGGCGGGTTACGCCCCCGCCTACCCGAGCGGCGCCCTCGGCGGCCCCGAACTCGCCCCGGTGATGGAGGCGTTGGAGCACATCCTGACCGGGCACCTGCCCTACCCGGCGGTGGTCGTCGACCGCTACGGCCGACTGGTCGCCGCCAACGACGCGTTCGCGCTGCTCACCGAGGGGGCCGACGCCGGACTGCTCGGCCCGGAGCCGAACCTCTTCCGGCTCGCGCTGCACCCCGGGGGCCTGGCGCCGCGCATCGCCAACTTCGACGACTGGGCGCAGCACGTGGTGTCGGGCCTGCGCCGCGAGGCCGACCGCCACCCGGACGAGCAGCTGGCCGCCCTCTGCGCCGAACTCGCCGGCTACGCGCCGGCCCGCCACCCGTCCGCCCCCGACACGCTCGGCTTCGCGGTGCCGATGGAGCTGCGCTCGCGGCACGGTCTGCTGCGCCTGATCACCACCGTCACCACCTTCGCCACGGCGGCGGACGTGACGCTGGCCGAGCTGAAACTGGAGGCCTTCCTGCCCGCCGACCGGGCCACCGCGGCCGTCCTGACCGGGCTCCGCGACGCCCCGGGGCACTGACCGGGCCCGCCGCCGACGGCTCGGCAGCGCCTCAGCCCTCCCAGCCGCGCTCCACCACGCCGTCCCTGACCAGCAGGTTCAGCCGGCCCTCGCGGTGGTCCATGGTCATCATGGCGCCGGGGGCGAGCACCCGGACGACGGCCCAGCCGTGCTCACGCGCGCGCTCCTCGGCGACCGCCGCCGGCAGCCCGCAGTAGTCCTCCGCCGTGCCGCCTGCCATGGCCGTGCCCCCTCCTGGTCGGACGTGCGCCGGACGTACGCTGGGAATGGTAGTCCGGTGCGGTGAACGCCCGGCCGGGAGGAGGTGGACGGCATGCGCGCGACGACGCCCCGGCGGTGGCACAGCGGAACAGAACCCGCCACCGCCCGGAGCGACCTCAGACTGCGGTTGCTGCTGTCCCTCACCTTCACGCCGTTCTTCGCGCTCTGCACGGCCGGCTTCGCCGTGTTCGCCTCGCGGGCCACTCCGGACGGCGTGCCGAGCCAGGGGACGCTGATCGGCTTCGCCGTCGCCTGCGGGGCGCTGACCCTGTTCGCGGTGGTGGACCTCTGGATCGTCCTGCGGCGCCGGCAGACCGAGCTCTGACCTGCCGCGCAGCAGACGGCGCTGCCCCCGGGCGCTGCTCCTAGCGGCCCTGCTCGGAGCGCCCGTCCACCCGCCGCGGCACGCCCAGCGGGTTCCCGTCGCGCAGTTCGGGCGGCAGGAGCTCCTCGGGGACGGCCTGGTAGCTGACCGGCCGCAGCCAGCGTCCGATCGCGCCCCCGCCGACCGAGGTGGAGGTCGAGGTGGAGGCCGGGTACGGCCCGCCGTGGTGCATCGCGGGGGCGACCGCGACGCCGGTCGGCCAGCCGTCGACCACGATCCGGCCGGCCAGCGGGAGCAGGCTGCGCAGCAGTGCGGCGGCGTCCTCGCCGCGCTCGTCGGCCGCGAACTGCACGGTGGCGGTGAGGTTGCCGTCCAGCCGGGCGAGCACGGCCGCCAGCTCCGCCGGGTCGCGGTAGCGCGCCAGCACGGTGACCGGGCCGAAGCACTCCTCCAGCAGGAGCGCGTGCGGGCCCTCACCGGTGAGCAGTTCGGCGGGCACCGCCAGCACCCCGGGGCGGACGGCGAGCGGTGCGGTCGCGGTCGGTGCCTCGGCCGCCGCGAGCAGTTCGTCGACGCCGGGCAGTGCGGCCCGTTCGCGGACGCCGGCCAGGAACGCCGTGCGCATCCGGACGTCGAGCAGCGGGGCGGCCGGGGCCCGGCCGGCGGCCTCGACCACGGCCATCTCCAGCGCGCCGGCGTCGGTATCGCCCGCAGGAGTCAGCACCAGGCCCGGCTTCACGCAGAACTGTCCGTTGCCCAGGGTGAAGGACGCGGCCAGGCCCGCACCGATCTCGGCGGCCCGGCCGGCCGCCGCGGCGGGGGTGACCACCACCGGGTTGAGGCTGCCGAGTTCGCCGTGGAACGGGATCGGCCGGGGCCTGGCCGCCGCGATGTCGTGCAGGGCGCGCCCGCCGCGGACGGAGCCGGTGAAGCCGACGGCGGCGGTGAGCGGGTGGCGGACGAGCGCGGGCCCCGCCTCGAACCCGTGCACCAGGGACAGCACGTCCGCGGGCAGGCCGACGGAGACCGCGGCCTCGCGCAGCAGCCGGGCGCAGAGTTCGCTCGTGGCGGGGTGGTCGGGGTGGGCCTTGACGACCACGGGGCAGCCCGCCGCGAGGGCGCTGGCGGTGTCGCCGCCGGGGACGCTGAAGGCGAGCGGGAAGTTGCTGGCGGCGAACACGGCGACGACGCCGAGCCCGGTGCGGATCCGGCGCAGGTCGGGGCGGCCGAGCGCGGGGTCGGCGTGGTCGATCACCACGTCGAGGTAGGCGCCCTCCTCGACGATCCCGGCGAACTCGCGCAACTGGTAGGTGGTGCGGGCGAGTTCTCCGCCGAGCCGGGGCACTCCGAGGGCGCTCTCCGCGTCGGCGACGGCGATCACCTCGTCGGAGGCGCGCTCCAGGTGGTCGGCGGCGGCGCGCAGCAGGGCGGCCCGCAGCGGCCGGTCGGCCAGGGCGTGGGCGGCGCCGGCGGCGGCCCGTACGACGCGGTCGACGTCGGCGGGGCCGGCCTCCACGGCGACCTGCGCGCGGTGGTCGCCGGTGCGCGGGTCGGTGCTCCACACGGGTGTCGCGGGCACGGTCGCCGCCGGCCCCGTGGTCGCGGCGGTTTCGGTGGTCACGGCGCAGGCCTCCTCATCGGGGTGGTGGTCCGGTAGCGTCCGCTCCAGGGCCCGCGCGGGGTCCTGCGAGTGGTCTGCACCACGATGTCCACACACCATGAATTTGTTCAGTATGCTGAACGCCATACAACTCGTTGAACTCGCGGGACGATACGCCGCGCGAC
Organism: Kitasatospora sp. NPDC057223; assembly: GCF_042669755.1. Classification (NCBI taxonomy): domain Bacteria; kingdom Bacillati; phylum Actinomycetota; class Actinomycetes; order Kitasatosporales; family Streptomycetaceae; genus Kitasatospora; species Kitasatospora sp. NPDC057223. The sequence continues at coordinate 37,438 of NZ_JBHUWW010000083.1, forward strand.
AGAGGGGGTCAAGGGCATGACCACACCGACCAGCCCCACCACCGGCGCCGGCGCCGGTGCCCAGGTGAAGTCCGCCGTACGCACGGTCGAACTCCTGGAGTACTTCGCGGGGCACACCGGCATGCACAGCCTCGCCGAGGTGCAGGAGCAGACCGGCTACCCGAAGAGCAGCCTCTACATGCTGCTGCGCACCCTGGTCGAACTCGGCTGGGTGGAGACCGACGCCACCGGCACCCGGTACGGCATCGGGGTGCGGGCGCTGCTCGTCGGCACCTCGTACATCGACGGCGACGAGGTGGTCGCGGCGGCCCGGCCGACGCTCGACCGGCTGGCCGACGACACCTCGGAGACCATCCACCTGGCCCGCCTGGACGGCACCAACGTGGTCTACCTGGCGACCCGGCAGTCCCAGCACAGCCTGCGCCCGTTCACCCGGATCGGGCGCAGGCTGCCCGCGCACTCCACCTCGCACGGCAAGGCGCTGCTGGCCACGTACTCCGACGAGCAGGTCCGCAGGCTGCTGCCGGCCGAGCTGGAGCCGCTGACCGAGCACACCCACACCGACCGCGAGATGCTGATCGAGGAGCTGCGCGAGATCCGCGAGCGCGGCTACGCGGTCGACCGCGAGGAGAACACGCTGGGCCTGCGCTGCTTCGGCACCGCGATCCCGTACCGCACCCCGGCGCGGGACGCCGTGAGCGTGTCGGTGCCGATCGCCCGGCTGACCCCGGGGCGGGAGCAGATGATCCGGGACGCGCTGCTGGACGCCCGCGAGCGGCTCACCCTGGCCACCCGCCACCTCTGACGCAGCATCACCCTCCGGCGGCGCCCCGCACTTCACGTGCGGGGC
>NZ_JBHUWW010000084.1:0-37598 GCF_042669755.1 Kitasatospora sp. NPDC057223
GACACCGGGGACTACCGGTGCGGCGGGACTACGGCTTCAGGAAGATCTTGTTCGGGCTGATGATCTGGCCGAGCGGGTCGTACTCCGCGCCACCGATCTTCGAGCCGTGCAGGATGTAGAACTTCCGGTCGATGCCGGGGATGGCCGGGGCCTTCTCCAGGATCTTCTTGTCCAGCTCGCCCCAGGCCTTGTTCTGCTCGTTGGCGTCGGCGAGCGCCATGATCCGGTCGATCTCGGCGTTGATCTCCGGGTCGTTGAAGTTGGCGTAGTTGTTGGAGCCGTCGGCGATCGTGCGACCGTCGAAGAGCACCGGCAGCACGGTGGCGCCGGTCGGCCAGTCGGCGCCCCAGCCGCCCCAGAAGACGTCGATCTCCTTGTCGACCTTGCCGATCTCGTCGTACCAGGTCTTGGTGTCGATCGGCTTGAGGACGATGTCGAAGCCGGCCTTCTTGAGCGCGGACTCGATGACGACCGAGATCTGCTGCTCCTTCGGCGTGTTGTTGAAGGCGTAGACGATCTTCTGGTTCTCGGCGCCGGCTTCCTTCAGCAGGGCCTTGGACTTCTCCGGGTCGCCGTCGGGCTTGGCGATCTTGCCCCAGACGTCCGTCTCCTGGTAGCCGGCGACGGTCGGGTTGAGCAGCGAGCGGGCGAAGTCACCGGTGTCGGGGCCGCCGCCGGTCTGGCGGATCTGCTGGAGCGGCCACGCGTGGATGAGCGCCTCGCGGACCTTCTGGTTGGTGATCCGCTTGTTGTTGATCCAGTAGTAGTCGGCGTACGGGCTGTTGCCCTTGACCAGGCGGTCCTTCAGGGTCGCGTCGCCGAGCACCTTCTGCAGGCGGTCGCCGGCCGTCGAGGCGTAGAACGACATGGTGGTCTGGTCCTCGCCCTTGTCGGCGGCGATCAGCTTGTCGGTCGCGGGGATGGCCTGGTAGCCGAACTCGAAGTTCCACTTGTCCGGGTACGCGTTGCGGATCGGGTCCGTCTTCGGGTCCCAGTTCGGGTTGCGCTCCAGGGTCAGCGTCTTGTCGGTCACCCGGTCCGTGATCTTGTACGGGCCGCTCGACATCGGCTTCTTGTCGTACTCCTCCTTCGTGTCGCCCTTCTCGGGGACGACCGCGTAGCTGGTCATCGCCATGGCGTAGTTGAAGTCGGCGTGCGGCTGGGCGAACTTGAAGACGATGGTCTTCGCGTCCGGAGCGGTCACGTTGTCCAGGTGCTTGCCGCCGTAGGGGCCCTCGTAGGCCTTGCGGTAGTCCTGGTCGGTCAGCCACTGCTGGACGTACTTCGCACCCTCGGTGATGAACGGGGTGAAGGTGCGCTCGATGCTGTGCTTGACGTCACCGGAGGTGATCGGCGAGCCGTCCTCCCACTTGACGCCGTCCTTCAGGGTGAAGGTCCAGGTCTTGCCGCCCTCGGAGGACACACCGGTGTCGGTGGCGAGGTCGCCGACCAGGGTGACGGTGTTGCCCTCCTGCTTGTAGCCGGTGAGCCCGCGGGTGATCAGCTGGGAGAAGTTCGAGCCGGTGTTGCTGTACACCTGCGCGGGGTCGAGGTGCTCGAAGTCGTCGCGCTCGATGTCCTTGACCGTACCGCCGGCCTTCGCGCCGTCCACGGCCTTCGCCGGGCCCTGGGAGTCGGCGGCGCTGCCGATGACGACCTGGGGGTGGTCGGAGAGCTTCGCCTTGGAGTCGTTGCTCTTCGAACCGCCGCCTCCGCCGCCACCGCTGCTGCATGCCGTGAGGGTCAGGGTGCCGGCCGCGAGCACTGCGGCCGCGGCCCGGAGGGTCTTACTTGAAATCATGTCGTCCTGCCTGTCGGTAACCGGCTGGTGAACACGGACCCGCGGCGAGCTGCCGGGCCTGTGCGGATGTGCGCAACTTGGTAGGTGCAGCGCGTTCGCGACGGTGCGTCAGCGCTTGGTCTTCGGGTCGAGTGCGTCCCGGACCGAGTCCCCGAGCAGATTGAAGGCGAGCACGAAGATCACCATCGAGACGCCGGGGAAGATCAGATAGGTGATGTCGTCCCCGTAGATCTCCGTGCCGCGCTGGATCATCCGGCCCCAGTCGGGGGTCGGCTCGATGATGCCGACGCCCAGGAAGGAGAGCGCGGCCTCGGCGGTGACGAGGGCGGGGAGGGAGAGCGTCGCCTGGATGAGGATCGGCGTCCCCAGGTTGGGCATGATCTCCTTGAAGATGATCCGCATCGGCGAGGCGCCGGTGACCTTGGCGGCCTCGACGAACTCGCGCTCGCGCAGCGAGAGTACGGAGCCGCGCAGCAGGCGGGCCAGGCCGGCCCAGCCGAACACCACCAGGACGATCACCAGCACGACGGCCCGCGCGATGGCGGGGATGCTCTCCTCCGGGGTGTAGAAGGCCGCGAAGACCACCGGCATGAAGGCGATGAAGAACAGCGTGGACGGGAAGGACATCAGCACGTCGATGACCCGGCCCACGAAGTAGTCGAACTTGCCGCCCAGGTAGCCGGCCGCGACGCCGACGGCCGCACCGATCGCAGTGCTCAGGGCGGTGGCGGCGAGGGCGATCAGCAGCGAGGTGCGGATGCCGTAGACGAGCTGCATGAGGACGTCGCGGCCGAGCGAGGGCTCCAGGCCGAACCAGTACTCGCCGCTCATGCCGCCGTTGGGCGCGACCGGGAAGCCGTAGTCGTTCAGCAGGCCGGAGTTCTCCTGCCCGTACAGCGTGTACGGGTCCTTGCCGTACAGCGCGGAGATCAGCGGTGCGGCGAGGGCGACCAGGACGAAGAAGGCCACGATGAGGGCGGAAACCACACCGGTGCGGTCGCGCTTGAACCGGCGCCAGGCGATCGTCCTGGGGGAGAGCCCTTGGAAGGCTTTCACCGACGTCGTGTCGGCGACCTCAGGTGTCGCTGCCGAGACGAGGGATTCGCTCTCGGCCGGCGCCTGAATGGGGTTGGTCATGGTGGTGAAGCTCCCGCCCGGGAAGTAGCGGCTGCAAGAAGTTGATTCCACGGACTTTGGCAAGCCGTTTATCGAACGTCAAGGGGTCGGAAGTTCACGGAAGTGACATTTCCCCCGCGCCGGGCAACATCTACCATGTTGTTGTCGTAAGGGACTTGACTCCGCGTCGGGTAGCCGGTCGTACCGCATCAAATCAGGACAATAGCTGTTCACGTGCCCGTAACGTGAGTGTCCTGAGGTGCTCGACGGGCGCGAGCGAAGCGACTCGGTAACGGTAGCCGCCCCGTCGGCGGCGGGGATTTAACGGGGTAATCCGGACGTACCGCCCCGTCCGGATAGCGGACGCTGCTGGCGAATTCCCGCCACTGGCGATCAGTGCCCGCGCTGGACGCCGTGAGCCTGACGGTGGGTTACCGTTTTCGGCCCGGAGGTACCGCTCCGTAGGCGGAGCGAACGCGTCCCGGGACGCGCGAGGAGCCGGGGTCCATGGTCGGACCCCGGCTCCCCGGGCGTGCTGACGTGCTGTCAGGTAGTGGTGAACCTGAACGTCCGGTCCTTCTCGCCGCTCTTGTCGATGACGGACATGATGCCCGCCGCGACGTCCTGCGCGGTGATCGGCGCGAGCGCGCCGTCCTTACGCGCCTTCTGCTTGTCGAAGACGCCGTTCACGAGGGCGCCGAGCTGGTCGTAGTCCCACTTCGGCACGATCTTGCCGGTGTCGTCGGGGACGAGCGTGAGGGCCTTGGCCGCCGTCGCCTTCCCGAAGTTGAACCTCTTGACGCCGGCCAGGACCTGCACGTTGCCGTTCAGCACCGCCTTGCCCAGGCTGTCCGCGGCGGCCTGCAGGGCCTGCGCGGAGACCTTCGGCTCGGCCGCGGTGACCGTGAGCGCTATCGGGGCCGTCTCCTTGCCCGCGGCGCGGTCCCGGTAGGCCTGCTCCACCTGGCCGACGGCGGAGGTGGAGTCGACCGCCTGGCCCGCCCTGCCCGGCACCACGACGATCTCGCCGCTGTCGCTGAACTTGACGTAGCCCTCCTGCAGCCCCTGGCCGGAGCCGGCGGCCAGCGCGTCGAGCGCGGCCTTGAGCTTCGCGCGGTCCACCTTGACCTGCGGCGGGACGGCCTTCTCGCCGCCCTTCAGCGAGTTGATCACCTCGACCGGGTTGTAGCTGTGCTGGGTCAGGCCGTCCACCGTGCCGGTGGTGTCGAAGCTCAGCCCGGCGGCCGTCGGATCGAGGTCGAGCACCTGCTCGCCGATCTTCAGCTTGACCGGCTGCTGGCCGGCCTTGCCCACGGTGTCGTCGAGCTTGTGGATCGCCTGGTCGCGACTGCTGCCGCCGATCTCGGTGCCGAGCACCACGGTGCCCTTCGGCACGTCCGACTGGTTCAGCATCAGCCCGGTGCCGTACGCGGCGGCGCCGGCGAACAGCAGGAAGCCGATCCCGTACACGAGGAGCTTGGAGCCGCGCCCGCGCCGCTTGGGCGGGGCGGCCTTCGGCGCCGGCTTGTCGGCGGGCTTCTCGGCGGCCGGCTCGGGCGCCGCGGGCCGGGGTGCGGGAGCGGGCGCCGGGGCCGGGCCACCTGCTGCCGGACGGCCGGGGCCGGGGCCGGCCGCGAACGGGTCGGCCGGGGCGAAGGGGTCCGCCGCCGGGAAGGCCTGCGGCTTCGCCGCGAACGGGTCGGCGCCCGCGGGGGCACCGGGTGCACCGGCGAAGCGGCCGCCGGGGCCCGCCGGGGCGAACGGGTCCTGGGCCAGGCCGGGTATGGCGGCGGCCGGGGTCTCGTCCCGGATCGGCTCGAAACCGCCGATCACGGTGTCGTCCGGCCCGGCCGGGTTGCCGCCCTGCTGCATCCCCGCCCGGGGCGCGCCGTGCTGCGGTGCCTCGCCCTGCGGGCGCCGGCTGTCCGGGCCGGGCGCGAAGCCGGGGGCGAAGGGGTCGGCGGAGCGGTCCGCCGCGCCGGGGCCGGGCGGGAACCGGTCGCCCGCGGGCTGCCCGCCGGCGAGTGGGTCGTTCGCGAACTGGTCGGCGGCGTACGGGGAGGCCGGGTACGGGTCGGCGGCGTACGGGTCACCGGCGAACGGGTCCGCAGGCATGCCGTCGTCGTACGGGGAGGAGCCGGTCCGGGGGGCCTCGGGGCTTGCCGGGGCCCCGAACGGCGACGCGGGCGCACCGGTCGGCGGCGGGCCCGGGGTGGGGCGCGGTCCGGACGGGCGGGCGGCCTCCGGACGGGGGGCGGCGGCCTGACGGCCCTCGGCGGGCCGCCCGGCGGCGGGCGCGGGGTTGCCTCCTGAGGGGGCGCCGGCGGGCACCGGGGCAGGCCCGTCCGCCGCGCCCTTGCGCTGCCGCGGCCGGAACCACTCGCCGGTCGACTCGCCGTCCGACTGCCCGGCGTTCTCGCCGGTCTGCCACTCGGGCGGGAGGTTCGGCGGGGTCGCCGTCCGGGCGCTGCTGTCCATCACCCCGAGGACGGGGGAGGACGGCGCGGCGGAGCGGTGCCGCGGGCCGGCCGGTTCGGGGGCGGCGGGCGCCTCCTCCACCGGCTCCTCGTTCTTGACGGCGCTGCGGACCACGACCGGCGGGATCGGGCGCGAGCCGGGGATGTTGATCCGGACCCGGGTGGTCAGCGTGGTCTCGGTCCTGGGCGCGTCGCCGCCGTCACCGGCGGGCGTGTCCCCGGCCTGGTCGGACGGGGTGCCACCCGCCGCGCCGCCGTCGTCGGGAATGCCCGGGATGCCGTACGGCGGGGTGCCGGACGGGTAGGCGTCCGGTCCCGTGCGCCGGGGCGTCGGGTACGCGTTGTCAGATTCGCGGCTGCTCAATGCTGCTCTGCTCCGGGTTCGCGGTCGCTGCCGTGGGGCGCGACCGCGGGTTGTGGGGTGCCCGTCCGGCCGGGCGGCTCGCGCCGCCGGCGATGGACCGGGACAACATCCCCTCCGACACCAGCTTCTTTCGTCCTGGCTGATTCTCTCTGGCCCACCCCGCCCGGCAGTGGCCGGGGGCGGCTTGTTGCGGCACCACCATACTGGGAAGAACTGTGCGGTGAACCGGATCGGATAGAACCTGATACGTCCGGTTCCTCCGGTATGAGACTACGGTCGCGCCGTCCCGACTGCTCGTCGTGGAGGGTCACGCACGCGTGGTCACCGCCGCGGGCCGGGTGTCCCGAGGAAGAGGTTCGTCCGGGTCGGGAGCGTGGCGCAGATCACGCCGAGGATCGAGCCGATGAACAGGTACGCGTACGAGGCCAGGGTCGGCCAGAGCACCGTGTCCCCCTCGGGGCGCGGCACCATCAGCACCATCAGGGCCAGGAACCAGCCGGCCACCGGGGCGCCCGCGCCCAGCTTGGTGCCGGTCACCCGCAGGCCCGCGTAGAACACCGCGCCGGTGGCGGCCAGCGACAGCAGCAGGCCGGCCGGCGTCCACAGGGTCTGCACGAACGAGCCGCAGACGGAGACCACGGCGCCGAGCACGAACAGCAGGACGTACGCCGTGACCCGGCCGGCCAGCGGCGGCTGCGGTTCGGCGAGCCGCTCGCTGCGGCTGCCGAGCACGCGGGCCGGCAGTGAGGGGCGCGGGGCGGTGGCGGGCACGCTGCGGTCGGTCATCGGGCGCTCTCCTCGATGGTGCCCGCGGCGGTGCCGGCGGTGGTGTCCAGGCCCGCGAACAGGTCGCTCTCCGGGCTGCCGGGGCCCGCCGCGCCGCGCACCAGCTGGTAGTACTCGGTCGTGATCAGCGGCTGGCCGAGGTTGTTGCTCAGCGCGAAGAACTCGCCGGCCACGGTGATCTGGGTGGCGTGCGCGGCCATCGCGGCGGCCTTGCGGCCGCCGTACTCCCGGCCGTCCAGGACGGTGGTGATCACGGCGTCGTCCACCACCCCGGGCACGTCCGACGGCTCGGCCACACCCGGGAAGGGCGCCTTCGCCGCGGTCTCCCGCAGGCCCTCCTCCAGGACGGAGCGGGCCATCCGGTTCCAGTACACCTTGGCGATCCGCCAGGCCGGGCCGAGCTCCGGGCGGAACGCCGGATCGGCGGCCAGCTCGTACGCGCGCATCGCGACCCGGTGCGCCTGGATGTGGTCCGGGTGCCCGTAGCCGCCGTCCTCGTCGTAGGTCACCAGGACCTGCGGCCGCACCTCGCGGACCACCGCCACCAGGTGGCCGGCCGCCTCGTCCAGGTCGGCCTGCCAGAAGCAGCCGGGCACCTCGTTGTCGGGCACGCCCATCATCCCCGAGTCGCGGTAGCGCCCGGCGCCCCCGAGAAAGCGGACGTCGGCGACACCGGCCTCGCGCATCGCGGAGGCCAGCTCGCCGATCCGGTACGGGCCGAGAGCGTCGTCCCGGTCCGCCGTCAGGTGGGCCAGCGCGGGCGGGATGACCTCGCCGCCCTCGCCGAGGGTGCAGGTCACCAGGGTGACCCCGGCGCCCTCGGCGGCGTAGCGGGCCATCGTCGCGCCGTTGCCGATCGACTCGTCGTCGGGGTGCGCGTGCACCAGGAGCAGCCGGCGGCCGGGATTCGCGGTCATGGGGAGCAGCCTACGACCGCGCCCGCGCGGTCAGAGCTTCAGGCCATTGATCATCCCGGCGAGGTTGCTGGTGACCTCGCTGATCGAGGGTGCGATCGAGCTGGACGCCAGATAGAAGCCGAGCAGTGCGCAGATGACCGCGTGCGCCAGCTTCAGACTGGACCGGCGGATCAGCACCACCACGATGACGAGCATCAGCATGACGGCGGAGATGGACAAAGCCATGGCGGCTCACACCCCTTCTCGGGTGCGCCAAGCCCTTGGGGAGGGCGGCGGTCGGGACCGTACGGGACAGGCGGTTCGGGCGGGCCCGGCCCGGGACGGGGCCGGACGATCACTCGATGGATCCAGTCATACCCGACGGGTGAGGCGGCCATCACTAACCGTGAGACGACACACCTGGGTCACGGGGGCACCAGTGGGGCGCACGGGCCGGTCGGAGGGGGTGCCGGGCCCTTCCCGGGGTTCTTGGCGGTGATGCTCCGAACGAGTGATCACGATGAGCCGGTCAGCAGCGGCACGAGGTCGTAGGGTCTGGTGCCATGACCTCCGATACCCCTGCGGACACCTTCCCCCGGCAGTACGCGCGCACCCTGCGCTACACCGTCGGAGCGCCCCGGTCCTTCGCCGTCGCACCCGACGGCTCCAGGGTCGTCTTCCTGCGCTCCAGGTCGGGCAGCGACCGGGCGAACCTGCTCTGGACCCTCGACACCACCACCGGCGCCGAGCGGATCGCGGCCGACCCGGCCGTCCTGCTCGGCGGCGGCGAGGAGGACCTCTCCCCGGCCGAGCGGGCCCGGCGCGAACGCAGCCGCGAGGGCTCGGCCGGCATCGTCGGCTACGCCCTCGACGGCGCCGGCCGGCTCGCCGCCTTCGCCCTCTCCGGGCGGCTGTTCGTCACCGACCTCACGACCGGCAGCGCGAGCGAACTGCCCGCCGAGGGCCCGCTGCTCGACCCCCGGCCCTCGCCCGACGGCGCCTACGTCGCCTACGCCACCACCGGCGGCGAACTGCGGCTCACCCGCACCGACGCCAGCGCCGACTGGGCCTTCGCCGAGCCGGACGGCCCCGGCGTCACCTGGGGCCAGGCCGAGTTCATCGCCCAGGAGGAGATGTCCCGCGACCGGGGCTTCTGGTGGTCCCCCGACAGCGACCGGCTGCTGGCCGAGCGCGCCGACGACACCCCCGTCGAGCGCTGGTGGATCGCCGACCCGGCGAACCCCGGCCGCGAGCCCGCCCGGATCGCCTACCCGGCGGCCGGCACCGCCAACGCCGAGGTCGGGCTCTGGGCCCTCGGCCTCGACGGCACCCGGGTCGAGGTGCAGTGGGACCGCGAGGCCTTCCCCTACCTGGCGCGGGTGCACTGGTCGGCCGGCGGGCCGCCGCTGCTCCTCGTCCAGGCCCGCGACCAGCGCAGCCAGCAGATCCTCGGCGTCGACGTCGAAACCGGCGCCACCGCCGTGCTGCACGCCGAACAGGACGACGCCTGGCTGGAGCTGTTCGCCGGCGTACCCGCCTGGACGCCGGACGGGAAGCTCGTCCGGATCTCCGACGAGGGCGGCGCGCGGGCGCTGGTGATCGGCGACCACACCGTCACCGGGGCCGACCTGCACCTGCGCTCGGTCGTCGCGGTCACCGAGGACGAGGTCTTCTTCACCGCCTCCGGCGGCGCCGAGGAGACCGACCCCGAACCCGGCTGGACCGCGGTCGGCCGGATCTCGCACGACGGCAAGCGGCTGGCCTGGGAGTCGGCCAACGGCGAGCCGTTCACCTCCGTCACCAGCGCCGTGCACGCCGCCGGCATCACCGTCCGCGCCACCGCCGAGCACGGCCGGCCCGGCTCCGTCGTCCAGGTCGGACGGGACCTGCCCGAGGGCGTCGTGGTGGACGAGATCGCCGTCATCGACTCGTACGCCGAGACGCCGGTGCTCACCGCCCGCCCGGTGTTCCGCTTCGCCGGCGAGCGGCGCATCCCGGCCGCCGTCCTCCTGCCCACCGGCTACGACCGCGAGCGGGACGGCCTGCTGCCCGTCCTGATGGACCCGTACGGCGGCCCGCACGGCCAGCGCGTCGTCCAGGCGCACAACCCGCACCTGAACTCCCAGTGGTTCGCCGACCAGGGCTTCGCCGTGGTCGTCGCCGACGGGCGCGGCACCCCCGGGCGCAGCCCCGCCTGGGAGAAGTCGATCGCCTTCGACTTCGCCGGCGCCACCCTGGACGACCAGGTGGAGGCCCTGCAGGCACTGGCCGCGGAGTTCCCGCTCGACCTCGGCCGGGTCGCGATCCGGGGCTGGTCGTACGGCGGTTACCTCGCCGCCCTCGCGGTGCTGCGCCGCCCGGACGTCTTCCACACGGCCGTCGCCGGCGCCCCCGTCACCGACCTCGCGCTGTACGACACCCACTACACCGAGCGCTACCTCGGCCACCCGGCCGAGCGCCCCGAGGTGTACGAGGCCAACTCGCTGATCCCGCTCGCGGCGGGTCTGGAGCGCCCGCTGATGATCATCCACGGGCTGGCGGACGACAACGTGGTGGCCGCGCACACCCTGCGGCTCTCCTCCGCCCTGCTCGCCGCCGGCCGCCCGCACACCGTGCTGCCGCTCTCCGGGGTCACCCACATGACGCCGCAGGAGGAGGTCGCGGAGAACCTGCTGCTGCTCCAGGTCGACTTCATCAAGCGGTCGCTGGCGGGCTGAGCCCGAGGAGGGGGAGCGGGCGGCCGGGACAGGAGCCCGCTCCCCCTCTGCCACGCGACGGGCCGGCTCCGACCCTGTTGACGGGCATGCCCCGACCTCCGTCACCCAGCACCGCGAGCGAGCCGAAGGGGCGCGCCGGTGCCGAGAGGGAGGAGCGAGGAAGGGAGCGAAGCGACCGCGGGAGCGACGAGTGTCGGCACCGGACGTGAGCGCCCCGGAGGCGAGCCGAGCCTAATTCAATCGGTGCCGCGCCGCCCGGGCGTCCTGGCGGACCCGGGAGGCGGTGTCCGGGTCGAAGGCGTCGAGGATCTCCGCGTAGGAGTCCATCTCGGCCGCGCCGGACAGGAAGTCCCCGGTGCGGACGAGCAGTTCGGCGCGTTCCAGGCGTAGTTGGGCGGGGTGGCGGGGGAGCAGCAGGGAGAGCTCGGTGGCCCAGAGCTGGGTGCGGGCGTGCTCGGGGCGGTCGGCGGCCCAGTTGCGGATGTTGCCGAGCACCCGCAGGACGATGTCCAGCGGCTGCGCTGGGGTGAGGAGTTCGGGTGAGAAGTGGTGCCCGGCGCCATGGGTGATCCGGGCGGCGTCCTCCAGGCCGAGCAGCCGGCCGCCGTGGAACGGGTCGGCCAGGACGAAGTCCTCGCCGCCCGCCGGGCCGCCGACCGCGACGATGAAGTGGCCCGGCAGCGCCACGCCGTGGACGGTCAGGCCGGCCCGCGCGGCGACCGCGCTCCAGACCAGCGACAGTGTGATCGGCAGCCCGCGCCGGCGCCGCAGCACGTCCGGCAGCAGCGAGGACTCCAGCCGGCGGTAGTCGGACTGCCGCCCGTGGAACCGCTCGCGTCCGCCGAGTACGGCGGCCAGCAGCGCCGCCGTCTCGTCCGGGGTGCGCGGCGCCCGCTCCGCCACGGCGAGCCGGACGGCCGCGGCGTGGCGTTCGATCGCGGCCTGGCAGGCGGCGAGCAGGGCCTCCAGGGTCGGCGGTTCCTCCGCGCCGGGTTCGAACGGGCGGGCGCGCAGGGTGTGTTCGGCGGCCGCGAGCAGACAGAGCAGCACCGGGTCCGGATGCTCGGCCCGGGCCTCGGTACGGAAGCGTGTTCTGCTCTGCTCGGTCACGGTGGCTGCGACGGCTTTCGTGGTGAAGGCTGTTGGCTGACGCTACCGCTGAGGGAGGCGGGCGTAGTGGTAAGTGTGACTGGTCGTGAAGCCAAGTCCGTCATAGAGCGTGATCGCACCGCTGTTCTCGGCCTCGACCTGGAGGTAGCCGCCGGTGGCGCCCTCCTCGGCGGCGCGGGCGGCGAGCACGGCCATGACCGCGGAGGCGAGGCCCCGGCGGCGGGCCCACGGGGCGACCTCGACCGCGCCGAAGCCCGCCCACGGGCCGTCTATGACGCAGCGGCCGATGGCGAGCACCGGCGGCGTCCCGTCGCCCTCGGTGCCGCAGCCGTAGCTGTCGTGGACGGTCGCGAACCAGACGGAGGGGCCGCCGTGGATCACCGCGCGGGCGGCCTCCTCGACGGCCGGGTCGGCCGTCACCCGCCGGTACAGCGACATCCAGTCGGCATCGGCGGTCCGGGCGAGCCGGACGCGGTCCCGGCCGTCCGCGGAGCCGGCCTTCGTCAGCGGCGCCAGCTCCGCGGTCTTCACCAGCGTCGGCGAGTACGCCGCGCCGAGCCGGTCGAGCTCGGCCGCGAGGTCCGCCGGCGAGCCGGGCTCGGTGACCTCGAACCAGGCGGGCAGGCCGCGCTGCCCGTACCAGCGCCGGACGGCGTCGAGGGCCTCGGCCGGCGGCAGCCCCGGGTCGCCGAGGGTCTGGACGGAGTTCGCCCGGCGGGTGAAGCCGGCCGAGGCGCGCAGGGTCCACTCGCCGAGCGGCTCCTGTTCGACGGCGGGCCAGCCGCGGGCCGCGATCCGCTGGAGGCCGAGGGCCCCGACGGGGGGCAGCGGGGCGCGGCGGGCGGGGAAGGGCGGCACGGGCCTGCCGGCGACCAGGGCGTGTTCGGAGAACGACACGGGAGCGCCGCTGCGCGGCACCACCGTCAGACCGTGATCATCCCAGGATGTGAGCACGCCGATCACATCGCGGAACACCGGCCTGTCGTCCACGAACTCCGAAATCCGCCGCGCGGAGACGCGTCGTCCCACGTCAGAGCGGTCTATCCGGACCTCGGGACGGTTTGCGGCCGTACCTCCACCCGCCATCTGGGCACCTCCTGTGCATTTGCGGTCCCTGACCCGCGATACTAGGGGCGGGCATCGACGACACGCGCTCACCCGCGCACGCGAGCAATACAGTTTGGGCGGCCAGCCCTTCCGAGGAGGAACGACAGCGTGACCTACGTCATCGCGCAGCCTTGTGTCGACGTCAAGGACAAGGCGTGCATCGAAGAGTGCCCGGTCGACTGCATCTACGAGGGGGAGCGCTCCCTCTACATCCACCCGGATGAGTGTGTCGACTGCGGTGCTTGCGAGCCGGTGTGCCCGGTCGAAGCGATCTTCTACGAGGACGACACTCCGGAGGAGTGGAAGGACTACTACAAGGCGAACGTCGAGTTCTTCGACGACCTCGGTTCGCCCGGTGGGGCCTCGAAGCTCGGCCTGATCGAGCGCGACCACCCGTTCATCGCCGCTCTGCCGCCGCAGAACGCCGACCACTGATCGGTGGCAGCTGAGCAGTGAGCAGCAACGACACCACGCGCGCGCCGTTCCCGGGCCACCCGGGGGCGGCGCGCCGCGTATCAGACCTCCTGCCGGTCTTCCCGTGGGACCGGCTGGAGCCGTACAAGAAGACCGCGCTCGCCCACCCCGGCGGGATCTGCGACTTCTCGGTGGGCACTCCGGTGGACCCGGTCCCCGAGGTGGTCCAGAAGGCGCTCGCCGCCGCCTCCGACGCTCCGGGGTATCCGACCGTGTGGGGCCCGCTGGAGCTCCGCGAGGCGATCGCCGGCTGGCTGAACCGCCGGGTCGGCGCCGAGATCGACCCGCAGGCCGTCCTGCCGACCGTCGGCTCCAAGGAGCTGGTGGCCTGGCTGCCGGCGCAGCTCGGGCTCGGCCCGGGCGACCAGGTGGCCTACCCGCGCCTCGCCTACCCGACCTACGAGGTCGGGGCCCGGCTGTGCGGGGCCGAACCGGTCGAGTACGACTCCGTGGACGAGCTGGACCCCGCCCGGGTCCGGCTGCTCTGGCTGAACTCGCCGTCCAACCCGACCGGCCGGGTGCTCGGCACGGAGCAGCTGCGCGCGGCCGTCGAGTGGGCCCGGGAGCACCGGGTGCTGCTGGTCAGCGACGAGTGCTACCTGGAGCTGGGCTGGGAGGCCGAGCCGGTCTCCGTCCTGCACCCGGACGTCTGCGGCGGTGACCACGAGGGAATCCTCGCCGTCCACTCGCTCTCCAAGCGTTCGAACCTGGCCGGCTACCGCGCCTCCTTCGTGGCGGGCGACCCGGTGGTGGTCCAGGAGCTGCTGGGGATCCGCAAGCACGGCGGGATGATCGTGCCCGCGCCCGTCCAGGCCGCCACGATCGCCGCGCTCGCCGACGACGCGCACGTGACCGAGCAGCGCGCGCGGTACGCGGCCCGGCGGGCGGCGCTGCGGGGCGCACTGGAGGCACGCGGCTTCCGGATCGAGCACTCCGAGGCGAGCCTGTACCTGTGGGCGACCCAGGACCGGCCCTGCTGGGAGACCGTGGCCGAGCTGGCCGCACTGGGCATCCTGGTGGCGCCCGGGGACTTCTACGGGCCGGCCGGCGAGCAGTTCGTCCGGGTCGCGTTCACCGCGACCGACGAGCGGGTCGCGGCAGCCGTGGAGCGGCTGCGCGCCTGACGGCGGGCCGGACAAGCACGGCGAGGGGCCCGGGAGCAGCGCTCCCGGGCCCCTCGGCCGTCTGCGGGTGACCGGGACGGTCAGCCGAGGCCGCCGCCGCCGACACCGCCGAGCAGGCCGCCGACCGGGCCCAGGCTGCCGAGGCCGCCGGTCAGGCCGCTGACCGAGGAGAGCGGCGAGGCGCCGCCGAGGTCCGGCACGCCGCCGAGGCGGTTGGCGGAGCCGTGCTCGCCGAGGCCCAGCAGGTCCGCGCCGGGCAGGGCCTTGGTCAGGCCGCCGGTCGGCAGGGAGCTGGTCGGCAGCGCGCCGGTCAGGTTGTCGGCGCCGGGGATGCTGCTGGTCAGCGCGCCGGAGGGCAGGCCCTCGGTGACGCTGCCGACCTGGCTGAGGCCGCCGACCGGGGCCGCGGCCTCGGCGCTGCGGCCGGTGGCGGCGTGGCCGAGCTTGTCGGCGAGCGCGGGGGCGACCTGGCTCGCGACGCCGGACAGGGCGCCGGTGGTGGCGGCGGTCTTGTCGACGGGGGCGGTCAGCGAGCCGGTCTTCTGGTTGGCCTCGGGGAGGGTGTCCGCGACGATGTTGCCGGTCGCGTCGGCGGTCGCCGGGACGCCCGCGGCGACGGTGGCCGCACCGGTGGCGCCGGCCGCGTTGCCCAGCTCGTGGGTGGTGTGCTGGAGGGTGGAGCCCGCGTCCGGCGAGGCCAGCTGCGTGAGGGGCGCTCCCAGGTCGGTCCTCGGGACCAGGTCGGCGGCGGCGGATGCGGACCCTGCAGCGACCAGAGGGGTGGCGCCGGCCGCGACGAGCAGCGCGGCCTGGGCGATCCGGCGCTTGAGGGGGAGAGACATGGTGCTCCTAAGAGGTGTGGGTGAATCCCGTCCGCCGGGCGGACGGGATGATTACCGCTTGAGGAGCGAGAAGGTTTCGGTGCGCGAAAGTAAAGAGTCGCTAAAGATCACATCATCCTGATTCCGGCATTCAGGACATCTGCGCCGTCGTACGGGCCGGTGAAGAATCGTCACTTCCCTTGCCCGGTCCGGACCGGTGGACTCGGCCCGACGAGCCCGCCGGCCGCCGGGGCGACGCGTTCACAGGAGTGGCGGCCGTGCTCGCGGGTTGACCGGAATCACCCGGACGGCGGCGCCTCGATCTCCAGTGCGTCAACCCGGCGGCGGTCCCGTCCGGGCCATCCTCCGGCCCGGCCGACGTACCGGGCCGACCCACCGGGCCGGGGTCAGCTCTTCGCGCCGGGCGCGGCCACCGAGACCAGCACCAGGCTCGTCGACGTGCCCGAGGCCTGCGTCTTCCACCCGTCCGCGGACTTCGCCATCCGCCAGATCCGTCCGTCGTACGCGACCGTCTCGATGCCGAGCTGCTGGGCGTGCGTCACCGCCCAGTGGGCGACCGCCCAGCCGTTCTGGAGCGCCGCGTCCGGCCCCGACTCGGTGCTCGCGGACGGCTCCGGCGTCAGCGACACCGCGTTCGGCGCACCCTTGATGGTGGACGAGTAGCCGGCCGCCGCCGTCACCGTCCGCCCGAACTCGCGGCGGACCCGGTCGGTCAGCGCCTGCGTCCGGTCGACGGGCGCCGGGGCCGCGGAGGGGTCGGCGCTCGCGCCGCTCCCGGTCGCCGCCGGTGCGTCCGGCTCCGCGAAGGTGTGCACCACGCAGTTCACCGAGGCCGCCTCGCGGCCGGTCAGCGCGGAGGCGAGGAGGGTCGCCTTGGTCTCGTGCTTGGCGTACGCCTGCGGGTAGCCGCTCTTCTGCACCTGCTGGGCCGCGTCGGTCAGCGGCAGGCGGGTGTAGCCGGGCACCTTCACCAGGCCGTCCAGGAACTTGTTGGTGGCGTACACGGGATCGCTGATCTGCTCGACGGTGCCCCAGCCCTGCGACGGGCGCTGCTGGAACAGGCCGACGGAGTCGCGGTCGCCGCCCGGCAGGTTGTGGATCTTCGACTCCTGCATCGCGGTCGCCAGCGCGATCGTCACGGCACGGTCGGGCAGCCCGCGCGAGTGCGCCACCGCCGAGATCGTCGCGGCGTTCGCGGCCTGCGGGAGCTCCAGCGTGCCCTCACCGGCCGGAGTCTTCACCGAGCAGCCCTCGGCGACGATGCCGCCCCGGTCCAGCCAGTACAGCGCCCCGGCCGCGATCGCGCCGAGCACCAGCAGGGCGATCAGCACCTTGCCCAGCGGGCCGCGCCGGCGGCGGGCAGCCCTGGCGCCGCCCTGCCCGTCGTCCGTACTCCTGGCCACCGCCACCCCTCTCGACCGTCCGATCTGCTCCGACACCGTACCCACTCGGACGGATGTACGGCGCAGACGGTTGCGGCGACGGGTCGGCGGTGGCGGGGCGAAGGCCCGCCGGCCGGGGGCCGGAGATACGCTTGCCGACCATGAGCAGCCCGAACATGCCCCTGGACCTCACCATCGACGGGGGCGCGCTGACCGCGCGGCTCGTCGACTTCCCGTCCGTCAGCGGCGACGAGCTGGCGCTCGCCGACGCCGTCGAGGCCGCGCTGCGCGCCTACCCGCACCTCACGGTCGACCGGTACGGCAACAACGTGGTCGCCCGGACGAACCTGGGGCGGGCCGAGCGGGTGCTGCTCGCCGGCCACCTGGACACCGTGCCGATCGCCGACAACGTGCCCAGCCACGTCGAGGGCGACCTGCTGTACGGCTGCGGCACCTCCGACATGAAGTCCGGGGTGGCCGTCCAGCTGCGGCTCGCCGCCACCCTGACCGAGGCCAACCGCGACCTCACCTTCGTCTTCTACGACTGCGAGGAGATCGAGGCCACCCGCAACGGCCTCGGACACCTCGCCGCGCAGCACCCCGACTGGCTGGCCGCCGACTTCGCCGTCCTGATGGAGCCCAGCGGCGCCATGGTCGAGGGCGGCTGCCAGGGCACCCTGAAGGTGCAGGTCCGGCTCACCGGGGTGCGCGCCCACGCGGCCCGCAGCTGGCTCGGCGACAACGCCATCCACCACGCCGCCGAACTGCTCGGCCGGCTGACCGCGTACGAGCCGCGCCGGGTGGAGATCGACGGCCTGGAGTACCGCGAGGGCCTCAACGCCGTCCGCATCGACGGCGGCGTGGCCGGCAACGTCATTCCCGACGAGTGCGTGGTGACCGTCAACTTCCGCTACGCGCCGGACCGCGACGAGGCCGGCGCCGAGGCGCACGTCCGCGAGGTCTTCGCCGGGTACGACGTGACGGTGACCGACTCCGCCCCCGGCGCGCTGCCCGGCCTGGCCCAGCCCGCCGCCCAGGCCTTCCTGGCGGCCACCGGCGGCAACGCCCGGGCCAAGTTCGGCTGGACGGACGTCGCCCGCTTCAGCGCGCTCGGCGTCCCCGCCGTGAACTACGGCCCCGGCGACCCCAACCTCGCGCACAAGCGCGAGGAGCACTGCTCGCTCAGCGCCATCGCGGAGGTCGAGGAGCGGCTGCGCGCCTGGCTGGCCTGATCCGCCGGCGCCGGTGGTCGTCACTCCTGCTCCCGTTCCTGCTCCCGCTCCCGCTCCCGCTCCCGCTCGCGGGCCGTGGTGCCGCCGCACGCCGGTGCCGTCCGGGCGTCATCTGCCGGTCTCACTGCCGACCCTTCGCCGTTCCCCCGAAACGGGGGGCGGCGGGCGTAGGGTTTCGTCATGACAGGCACAGGAGACGAGAAGCACTACGGGCACGGCCCTGAGCAGGTGGGCGAGCCCCGGCGGAAGAAGGCCTGGCCGGAGAAGCAGAAGGGCCCGGTGCTGGTGCGCCGGGACCAGGTGGGCACCGGCACCACGGACCAGCGGCTGCTGGACACCACCGGCCCCACGGACTGGCTGCACACCGACCCGTGGCGGGTCTGGCGGATCACCTCGGAGTTCGTCGAGGGTTTCGGCGCCCTCGCCGAACTCCCGCGCGCGATCAGCGTGTTCGGCTCGGCCCGGACGCCGGTCGACTCGCCCGAGTACGCGGCCGGCGTGGCGATCGGCCGGGCCCTGGCCGAGGCCGGCTACGCGGTCATCACCGGCGGCGGCCCGGGCGCGATGGAGGCCGCGAACCGGGGCGCCTCGGACGCCGGCGGCCTGAGTGTCGGCCTCGGCATCGAGCTGCCCTTCGAGCAGGGGCTGAACGAGTTCGTCGACCTCGGGCTGAACTTCCGTTACTTCTTCGTCCGCAAGACGATGTTCGTGAAGTACGCCCAGGGCTTCGTCGTCCTCCCCGGCGGCCTGGGCACCCTGGACGAGCTGTTCGAGGCGCTGACCCTGGTGCAGACGAAGAAGGTCACCCGGTTCCCGGTGGTGCTGTTCGGCACCGCCTACTGGGGCGGTCTGTTCGAGTGGCTGAAGAACACCCTGGTCGCCGAGGGCAAGGCCTCCCCGAAGGACCTGGAGCTGTTCCACATCACCGACGACATCGACGAGGTCATGAAGATCCTCGCCGAGACCCGCCGCCCCGACGGCGAGATCTGACGGCTCACGCCAGCCCCCGGCGGGCGACCGCCGGGGGCCGGGTGCCGCGGATCGAGGCGACCATGTCCAGCACCTGCCGGGTCTCCGCGACCTGGTGCACCCGGTAGATCCGGGCGCCCAGCCAGGCGGAGACGGCGGTGGTGGCGAGGGTGCCGAGGAGCCGCTCGTCCACCGGCCTGTCGAGGGTCTCGCCGACGAAGTCCTTGTTGGAGAGCGAGACCAGCACGGGGAAGCCGGTGGCGGTCATCTCCGGCAGCCGGCGGGTGGCCTCCAGCGAGTGCCGGGTGTTCTTGCCGAAGTCGTGGCCCGGGTCGATGATCAGCGCGTCCCGGCGCACGCCGAGGGCGGCGGCCCGTTCGGCCAGCCCGACGGTGACCGCCAGGATGTCGGCCATCACGTCCGGGTAGCCGACCCGGTGCGGGCGGGTGCGCGGCTCGGCGCCGCCGGCGTGGGTGCAGACCAGGCCGGCGTCGAAGCGGGCGGCGACCTCGGCGAGCAACGGGTCGACCCCGCCCCAGGCGTCGTTGAGGAGGTCGGCGCCGGCCTCGCAGACGGCCTCGCCGACCTCGTGCCGCCAGGTGTCCACGCTGATCACGGCCTCCGGGTGGCGCTTGCGCAGCTCGGCCACGAACGGGACGGTGCGCCGCAGTTCCTCCTCGACCGTGACCTCCTCGCCGGGGCCTGCCTTGACCCCGCCGATGTCCAGGATCGCGGCGCCCTCGGCCACCGCGCGGTCGGCCGCGGCGAACGCGGCCTCGTCCGCGAAGGTGGCCCCCCGGTCGAAGAAGGAGTCCGGGGTGCGGTTGACGATGGCCATGATCACCAGCTCGTCGTCGCCGAACTCACGCGGTCCCAGACGCAGTGCCACCGATGTCTCCTCCACAGCTGCTGCGGGTGCGATGATGGCCCCCGGCCTACTCGGGGACCATGCTCGCACTTTGTAGGGGTCGGCACGCTTGGCGGGGCCGATCGGGACGTCTGGAGGACAGCTCGTGTTCTGGGTGATCGTGGTGGCGATGGCCGTGGTGGTCGGCGGCGCCGCGCTGGTGGCGCTGGGCGGCGGCGGATCTCTGCCGGAGGCCGTGCAGGACCGGATTTCCGCGCGGCTCCCGCAGGACAGGCCGTTGAGCCGTCATGACGTGGACGAGATCCGCCTGCCGATGGCCGTGCGCGGCTACCGGATGGACGAGGTCGACGAGGTGCTCGACCGGCTCGGCGCCGAACTCTCGTACCGGGATTCGCGGATCGCCGAGCTGGAGGCCGCGGCCGGCCTGCGCGGCGCGGTCGAGGCCGGTACGGACGCCGAAGCCGGCGCCGAACCGCTGCCGGGGCTGGAGGAGTTCGCCAAGGTGGTGCCGCCGGCCGCCTCGCTGGAGAAGGCGCCCCGGCAGGTCTCGCAGCAGGACTGGCAGGCCCCGGCCGACGAGCAGGCGGTCGACCGTTGAGCGGCGCCGTCCTGGGCCCGGACGGGCTGCTGCGCTGCGGCTGGGGCGAGTCGGCGGACGACTACCGGGAGTACCACGACACCGAGTGGGGGCGCCCGGTCCACGGTGACGACGCGCTCTTCGAGCGGGTCTGCCTGGAGGCGTTCCAGTCCGGTCTGTCCTGGATCACCATCCTGCGCAGGCGGGAGGGGTTCCGGGCCGGGTTCGCGGGCTTCGAGATCGCGAAGGTGGCCGAGTTCGGCCCGGCCGACGTCGAGCGCCTGCTCCAGGACACCGGCATCATCCGCAACCGGGCCAAGATCGAGGCCTCGATCGCGAACGCCCGGGTCGCCCGCGACCTGGACGGCGGGCTCGACAAGCTGATCTGGGGCTACGCCGGCCACCCGGACCGGCCGGCGCCCCGCGCGCTGGGCGAGGTGCCGGCCGTCACGCCCGAGTCGACGGCGCTGGCGAAGGACCTGAAGAAGCGGGGCTTCCGCTTCGTCGGCCCGACCACGGCGTACGCCCTGATGCAGGCCTGCGGCCTTGTGAACGACCACCTGGCGGACTGTCACGTCCGCACCGGTCCCGCGTAGCCCTGCGGCTCGTACGGGCCGCAGGGGCCCCTTCCGGGCTGCCGCGCCGCCCGGCCCCCTCAGCGGCCGAGGTAGACCGGCTTCTCCTTGGCGACGAACGCGGCGACGGCGATCCGGTGGTCCGCGCTGTCCCCGGCCAGGGTCTGCAGCTTGTCCTCCTTGTCGAGCAGCTCGTCGAGCGAGTGCGAGGCCCCGTAGGCCAGCGACTCCTTGATGGCGCCGTACGCGACCGTCGGCCCGGCCGCCAGCTGCTGGGCGAAGGCCCTGGCGGTGGTGGCGAGCTCGGCCGCGGGGACGACCCGGGTGGCCAGCCCGAGCTCCAGCGCCTCGGGCGCCCGGACGGTGCGCGGCAGCATCAGCAGCTCGGTCGCCCGGGCGTGTCCGACCAGCCGGGGCAGCGTCCACGACGCGCCCGAGTCGGCGGTCAGGGCCACCCCGGCGAAGGAGGTGTTGAAGCCCGCCGAGTCGGCGACGATCCGGAAGTCGCAGGCGAAGGCCAGCGAGGCACCCGCGCCCGCCGCCACCCCGCCGACCGCCGCGACGGTCGGCTTGCGCATCCCGGCCAGTGCGCGGACGAGCGGGTTGTAGTGCTCCGCCACCGTCCGCAGCGCGCCCTCGCCGGTCTTCTCGGCGCTCTCCAGCAGGCCCAGGTGCTCCTTGAGGTCCTGGCCGACGCAGAAGGCCCGGTCGCCGGCGCCGGTGAGGAGGACCGCCCGCACGGCCTGGTCCCCCGCCACGGCGGTCACGATGTCCCGCAGGGCCACCTTGGTGGCGGTGTCGAGCGCGTTCATCGCGTCCGGTCGGTTGATGGTGATGACGGCGAGGCCGCCGTCCAGCTCGTACAGCACGGAATCGGTCATGAGGGTGTGGGCTCCAGGAACTCGTGGGGACCGGTCGCCTGCCGTGGCCGCCTGCCGGGATCTGCGCCGGGGCCGGTTGTCAGGCTCGTGTGTCAGGATGCCGGAGCGGACGGCCGGCCGGGGGTGTGAGGTATCGCACCTTTCGGATGCCCGTCGATCGCAGTCCTGCCGGGCTGTCCGGCATGAAAAATGCCGCTATGGGCGGGTCCGGCCGAGGTTGTGCAGAGAGTGACGTTGGTCATCAGCCCGCCCGATGCGGGATAATGGCTTCCGATCAATGCGTTCGATACCGGCGGTGGACGGACAGCCGGTACGTAGCTGCGCGGTTGCAGGAAGGGGAACGAGCATGGCGGCCATGAAGCCGCGGACGGGTGACGGCCCGCTCGAGGTCACCAAAGAGGGGCGGGGCATCATCATGCGCGTTCCGCTGGAAGGCGGCGGACGCCTGGTGGTTGAACTCACGCCGGACGAGGCCGACGCCCTGGGCGAGGCCCTGAAGAAGGCTTGCGGCTGACCGCAGCGGGTGTTCCCCTCATCTCCTTGAGATGTGCACGGAGCCCGGACCGACACCCTGTCGGCCCGGGCTCCGTGGCGTCCGGCGCCGGGCCCCGCGGGGCCCGCCTCAGCGCTTCACGGCGCACAGCAGCCCGTCACTGACCGGCAGCAGGGCGGGCAGCAGCTCGTCGCTCTCCCGGACGTCCGAGACCAGCTCGCGCACCGCGTGGGTCTGCGCGTCCCGGTGCGAGGGCTCGGCGAGCCGGCCCTCCTGGAAGACGCCCTCGAAGCAGACCATGCCGCCGGGCCGCAGCAGGCGCAACGATTCTGCAAGGTAGGACCGGGATTCGGCGGGGTCGCCGTCGCAGAAGACGAGGTCGTACTGGCCGTCCGCGAGGCGCGGCAGCACGTCCAGGGCGCGCCCGGGGATGAAACGCGCCCGGTTCGCGGCGAAGCCCGCCGCCAGGTACGCCTCGCGGGCGAACTGCTGGCGCACCGGCTCGGAGTCGACGGTGGTCAGTACGCCGTCCGGGCGCATTCCGCGCAGCAGGTACACCCCGGACACGCCCGTGCCGGTGCCGATCTCGGCGACCGCCTTCGCGTCAAGCGCCGCGGCGAGCAGCCGCAGGCACGCCCCGCCGCTCGGTCCGATCGCGCGGATCCCCGTCCTG
Source organism: Kitasatospora sp. NPDC057223 (assembly GCF_042669755.1). Taxonomy (NCBI): domain Bacteria; kingdom Bacillati; phylum Actinomycetota; class Actinomycetes; order Kitasatosporales; family Streptomycetaceae; genus Kitasatospora; species Kitasatospora sp. NPDC057223. Next base: position 22,465 of record NZ_JBHUWW010000084.1, read on the forward strand.
GCGGACTGGGCCCTGGCGTAGGTCAGGACCGCGTCCTCGCTGACGTAGGTGTCGGCGAGGGCCGCATGGGCGGGCCCGAACTCGGTGATGGCTGCCTCTTCCGGAGCGCCGGGTGCCGGCCCTGTGCCGACGGGAAGTCGATATTTCCTGGCACAGATTACTGGCCTCCCGGGAACCGCGTCCGGCGGCGGGCCGTTGGGAAGGCGGGAACGGACGACGGGAGCACGGACGGCAGGGCCGTTAGCGCATGGCAGGCGTGTTCGACCAGGGGTTGAGCACTTTTATCCGGATCTGACGGGTGAGGTGGATATCGTGGTGGCCCTGCTGGGCAGAAGAGCCGACCGAGGAGGTGTGGCCGAGGGCGACGTCCCTGTGCTGCGGCACTCCCGCGGTACCACGTCGGCCCGTACGCCGAAGCCCGTGATGAACCAGCCTGCGCCCACCCCCCTGGACAAGCCGGCCGACGCCACCGTCGCGGCCGCCCCCATCGCTCTGGCGACCTTCGCCGAGGGCCCCGACGCGCAGACCTGGACTCCGCCCTCCTGGGCCGAGATCGTCGAGGCGCACAGTGCCCGCGTGTACCGCCTCGCCTACCGGCTGACCGGAAACCAGCACGACGCCGAGGACCTCACCCAGGAGGTCTTCGTCCGGGTGTTCCGCTCGCTCTCCACGTACACCCCGGGCACCTTCGAGGGCTGGCTGCACCGCATCACCACCAACCTGTTCCTGGACATGGTGCGCCGACGCCAGCGGATCCGCTTCGACGCCCTCGGCGACGACGCCGCCGAGCGCCTGCCGAGCCGCGAGCCGAGCCCGGCCCAGCACTTCAGCGACACCCACTTCGACGCCGACGTCCAGCAGGCGCTCGACACCCTCGCCCCTGAGTTCCGCGCCGCCGTCGTGCTCTGCGACATCGAGGGCCTCTCGTACGAGGAGATCGCCGCCACGCTCGGCGTCAAGCTGGGCACCGTGCGCAGCCGGATCCACCGCGGCCGTTCACACCTGCGCGCGGCGCTCAAACACCGCGCGCCCGGCGCGGCCCCCGGCCGCGAGCGCCGTGGCGGGTCCGAGGAGCCGGTGCCGGTCGGCGCGGTCAGCGGTGAGGCGGGCGGTGTCCCCGACCGGCGCGGACGGAGGAAGTCGTGAGCGGTGTCGGCCGGTCCGGGCCGCACGAGCCCTCGGGCAGGACGCAGCCCCGCCGGGGCGGCGGCTGGGCCCAGCTCGGGCGCCGCGGCGCCGCCGAACCCGAACCGGTCACCGCCCCGCAGCTGCCCGGCGCGCCCGAGAGCGAGCTGCGCCCGGTCGCGGTCCGCACCCCCGAGCCCGTCGTGGAGGAGCACCACCTCGGCGAGCGGCTCTCCGCCTTCGTCGACGGTGAGCTCGGCCACGACTCGCGCGACCGCGTCCAGTCCCACCTGGCGACGTGCCCGCAGTGCCTCGCCGAGGCCGACGCGGGCCGGGCCGTCAAGCACCTGCTGACGCACACCGGCACCCCCGCGCCGTCCTCCACGCTGATGGCCCGGCTGCTCGCCGTCGGCGCACTCGACGCCCCGGAGGACGAGGCGGCCTCCGAGAACCGTGCGGACGACCACTACGACGACCACTTCGACGACCGCTCCGGCGGGTCGGGCGGCTCCGGCGGCGGCCTGGCCGCCGTCACCGGCACGCTCGGCGGCAGCCGGCTGACCGGCGGCTCGTTCGGCCGCGGCGCCGGATCCACGTTCGGCGGCGGCGCCCTCGGCGCGGACGCCCCGCTGCCCGGTGTCGACCCCAGGGCCTTCGGCCGCAACTCGGTGCTCCGGCCGCTGATGGGCCGCCGCGGCCCGCAGAGCGCCCCCGGCAGTCCGCTGGCGGCAGCGCTGCCCGCGGAGCCCGATGCCGGCGCCTCCGTGCCCTCGGTGCGCCCTGCGCCGCCCCGTGCCCGGCGCTTCGTCTTCGCCGCGGCCGCCGCCGGCGCCTTCTCGGTCGCCGCCGTCACTCTGGGCGGCGTCGGCGGGCTGCCGGCGACCGGCACCGGGGACGACCGGCACGGCACCGCCGTCACACCGGTGCGCGGCCCGGCGGGCGGTGCCCAGCAGCCGAAGCCGGCGCAGGTCCCGGTCGACTTCCCGGGTCTCCCGGTGGCGGCCACCCGTTCGGCGGCCGGGCCCGACAACGCCGCGCAGGCCCCGTACGCAGGCGGTTCGTACGGCGCGAACGCGTACGGCGGCGGCCTCTACGGCACCGGTTCGCAGGCCGGGAACCGCTGAGCGGTCCGGTTCGGCTCGTCCATCGGCGGGTCTTCACCACGGCTTCATCACAGAGAGGCCCGAAGACCCGCCGACGGCCATTACGCTGTAGGAACCGTTGACCGAAGAGCGTGGGAGCTTGCGTGTTCACAGACATAGGCCCACTGGAACTCGTCACGCTGGTCGTCATGGCCATCGTGATCTTCGGGCCGGACAAGCTCCCCAAGCTGATCCAGGACACCATGGGTTTCATCCGGAAGGTCCGCTCCTTCGCCGACAGCGCGAAGGAGGACATCCGCAGTGAGCTCGGCCCGGAGTTCAAGGACTTCGAGTTCGAGGACCTCCACCCGAAGACCTTCGTCCGCAAGCAGCTGATGGGCGGCGAGGACGACCCGCTGGGTCTCAAGGAGATCCGCGACAGCCTCGACATCAAGTCGGTGCTGGACGACAAGCCGTCCCCGTCGGTGAACGGCCGCGCGGGCGGCATCAGCACGGAGAAGTCCGCGTCCGGCGGGGTGGCAGCCGGGGCGGCCGCCACCTCCGGCGCGCCGCTCGCCACCGGTGAGCGCCCCCCGTTCGACCCGGACGCCACCTGAGCCGCGGCCGGTCCCGTACACCCCGACGCCCCGCCCGGCCGGTCTGCCGAGCGGGGCGCCGCCGTATCCGCCGCTATTGTGCTGATTGTCTCCGCCGTGCGCGTCCGGTCCGGCCACCGTCCGGACCGGGGCGCGCCACGGCGGACAGGCCGCGCAGCGCCGCGAACGGAGCGCGCCGCGGCAGGGAGAGCAGGCGTTGAGGAGGCCCGGGGATGGACGCGACGAGTCATACGGTCAAGGCGACCGGCACGGTGGAGGTGGGGGCGGAGGCCGAGTCAGGTGGTGCGACCGCCGCAGTGCCCGGCGGCAGGGCCCGCCCGGCCGCCGACCCGCTGGCGCCGTACCAGTCGGCGGACTTCCCCTGGTACGGACTGGACGAGGCCTGGACGGGCCGCCGCTGGCTGATGCAGGCCGGCGCCGGCCTGCGGCCCGGGCGGCCCGCCGCGGTCGACTACGGCACGCTCGGGCACGGCGAGGAGCCGGCCAAGCAGTACGAGGCCCGCGACGTCCGGCGCTTCGCCGTCGTCGTCACGGTCGCCCGCCGGGACGTCCGGCGCAGCGCCGACAACACCGGCACCCTGGAGGCCACCTCGGCCTCCTCCGCCGCCTGGCTGGCCGGCTCCGGCCTGCTCGCGGCCACCTGGCCCGGCCAGCTTGACCGCGCCCTGCGCCAGGACTGGATGGACCAGCAGACCGCCCTCGTCTGGGACCTCGCGGACAACCTCGACGGCCCCGGCTGGTCCACCCTCAGCCTTCCGGTGAACGGCCTGCCGCAGCCCTTCCGCTACCGCGAGTCCGAGTACGGCTGGGTCCTGGCGGGCGAGGCCCCCGGCGTCCTCCTCGGGGCCTACGGACGCGGCGTCAGCGCCTACGGCGCCGGCTTCGCCACCGTCCCCGACCTCACCGCCTACACCCGCCCCTGACACCCCGAAGGGCGGGCCCGGTGCCTACCGGACCCGCCCTTCGGCCGTGCTTCGCCCAGGCTCAGAACTTGTTCTTCGGGGTGAGCCCCAGGGAGAGGCCGGAGAGGCCGCGCTGGCGGCCGCCGAGCTTGCCGGCGATGGTGCGCAGGGCGGCGCCGGCCGGGGAGTCGGGGGCGGCCAGGACGACCGGGGTGCCGTCGTCGCCGCCCTCGCGGAGGCGGACGTCGATCGGGATGCTGCCGAGGACGGGGACGCTCGCGCCGACGGAGCGGGTGAGGGCGTCGGCGACGGTCTGGCCGCCGCCGGTGCCGAACACGTCGATCATCTCGTCGCAGTGCGGGCACGGCATGCCGGACATGTTCTCGATCACGCCGACGATCTTCTGGTGGGTCTGCAGCGCGATGGTGCCGGCCCGCTCGGCGACCTCGGCGGCGGCCATCTGCGGGGTGGTGACGATGAGGATCTCGGCGTTGGGCACCAGCTGGGCGACCGAGATGGCGATGTCACCGGTGCCCGGCGGCAGGTCGAGCAGCAGCACGTCCAGGTCGCCCCAGTACACGTCGGCGAGGAACTGCTGGAGTGCGCGGTGCAGCATCGGCCCGCGCCAGACCACCGGCGCGTTGCCCGGGGTGAACATGCCGATGGAGATGACCTTCACGCCGTGCGAGGACGGCGGCATGATCATGTCCTGGACCTGGGTGGGGCGGCCCTCGACGCCGAGCATCCGGGGGATGCTGTGCCCGTAGATGTCGGCGTCCACGACCGCGACCTTCAGGCCGTCGGCCGCCATCGCGGCGGCCAGGTTGACCGTCACGGAGGACTTGCCGACGCCGCCCTTGCCGGAGGCGACCGCGTAGACCCGGGTCAGCGTCCCCGGCTTGGCGAACGGGATCTCCTTCTCGGGGGCGCCGCCGCGCAGCAGGCTGGAGAGCTCCTTGCGCTGCTCGTCGCTCATCACGTCGAGTTCGACCTCGACGCCGGTCACACCCGGGACGGCGGAGACCGCCTCGGTCACCCGGCTGGTGATGGTGTCGCGCATCGGGCAGCCGGAGACGGTCAGGTAGACCGCGACGCGGACCGCGCCGTCCTCGGCGATCCCGACCGACTTCACCATGCCGATCTCGGTGATCGGACGGTTGATCTCCGGGTCGTTGACGGTCGCCAGCGCCGCGCGCACGGACTCCTCCGTGACGCCGACCGCAACCTCTGTCTCGTTGGCCATGCCTTGATGGTACGGCGCACCGCCCGGCCCCCGACCCCCGAGTAACGTGCCTCGGGTCACAGGATGGTCAGACCAGGTCGGCGGCGTCCCGGCGCTCGTCCATCTCCTTGAGCAGCGACTGCAGCTCGGAGCGGATGAAGTCCCTGGTGGCGACCTCGCCGAGGCCCTGCCGCAGGGCGGCGACCTCGCGGGTCAGGTACTCGGTGTCGGCGATGTTGCGGTCGCTGCGGGCGCGGTCCTGCTCCATGTTGACGCGGTCCCGGTCGTCCTGGCGGTTCTGGGCGAGCAGGATCAGCGGCGCGGCGTAGGAGGCCTGCAGCGAGAGCATCAGGGTGAGGAAGATGAACGGGTAGTTGTCGAACCGCACGGCGTCGGGCAGCAGGGTGTTCCAGCCGACCCAGACGACCACCACCACCGTCATCCAGACGATGAACCGCCCGGTGCCGAGGAAGCGCGCGATCCGCTCGGAGAGCTTGCCGAACGCCTCCGGGTCGTAGGTGGGCAGGTTGAAGAGGCCGGGGCGGGCGGTGCGCGGCTGGTCGAGGCGGGCCCGGGCGGAGCCGCTGCTCGCGCTCTCGGTGCGCTGCATCCGGCTGCCCTCGCGGGCGCGCTTCTCGCGCAGCTGGCGCAGGTGCCGCAGTTCGCCCTGCAGGCGCTGGCGGGGCGCGTCGCCCTGCCGCCCCTTGCGGTCAGCGTCCACCGGTCGCCTCCCTCTCGTCTTCGTCGCCGGGCCGGGGGTGGTCGTCCTGCTCGGGGCCGTCGCCGCCGTGCAGGGCCGCGTCGCGCCAGTCCTCCGGCAGCAGGTGGTCGAGCACGTCGTCGACGGTGACGGCGCCGAGCAGGTGGTCGGCCTCGTCGACCACGGGCGCCGCGACCATGTTGTAGGTGGCGAGGTAGCTGGTGATCAGGGAGAGCGGGGTGTCCGGCGGCAGCGGGTCGAGGTCGTCGTCGACCAGTGAGCCGACCAGCGTGTACGGGGGCTCGCGCAGCAGCCGCTGGAAGTGCACGGTGCCGAGGTACTTGCCGGTGGGCGTCTCGCTGGGTGCCCGGCAGACGAAGACCTGCGCCGCGAGGGCGGGCTTGTTGTCGGCGATCCGGACGAGGGCGAGGGCCTCGGCCACGGTGGCGTCCGGCTCCAGCACGATCGGTTCGGTGGTCATCAGACCGCCGGCGGTGTTCTCCTCGTACGTCAGCAGCCGCCGCACCGGCGCGGCCTCGTCCGGCTCCATCAGCTGGAGCAGCCGCTCGGCCTCCTCGCCGGGCAGTTCGGAGAGCAGGTCGGCGGCGTCGTCCGGGTCCATCGCCTCCAGGACGTCGGCGGCGCGCTCGTCCTTCAGCTTGCCGATGATCTCGACCTGGTCGTCCTCCGGCAGCTCCTCCAGGACGTCGGCGAGGCGTTCGTCGTCGAGGGCGGCGGCCACCTCGGCGCGGCGCTTGGCGGAGAGGTGGTGCATCACGTTGGCGAGGTCGGCGGGGCGCAGCTGGTCGAAGGTGGCGAGCAGGTTGGCGGCGCCCTGGTCCTCCTCGCTGAGGGAGAAGCCGGTGACGTCGTGCCAGTCCAGCGTGAGGGTCTCGCCCTTGGCCTTGCGCAGCCGGCTGGGCTTGCCGGTCTGGACGAAGACCTTGCTGATCTCCCACTCCCGGACCCGGGTCTGCACCATGGCGACGTCGAGGACGGTGACCTCCTCCTGCGTCCGGCTGCGCACCACGCGGCGGTCCAGCAGTTCGGCGAGGACGAGGGTCTCGGACGGGCGCTGTTCGAAGCGCCGCATGTTGATCACGCCGGTGGTGAGCACCTGGCCGGACTCCAGGCTGGTGACCCGGGTCATCGGCAGGAAGATCCGGCGCCGGCCGACGACCTCCACGACCAGCCCGAGCACCCGGGGCGGCCGGCCGCCGATCCGCAGCGAGACCACCACGTCGCGGACCCGGCCGACCTGGTCGCCGTTGGGGTCGAAGACCGCCACGCCCGCGAGGTGGGAGATGAAGACCCGGCTGCCTGCCCCTGCCATGGACCCTCGACTCCCCTCGGTGCGCGTACGGGCGCGCGGCGGCGCCCGCGGCCAAGGCTACCCGGGAGGGAAGGGCGCAGCCCGCCGAGCCACGGCCCGGCGGGCGCCGTCGGCGGTCTGAGCGCCGGTCAGCGGGCCCGGCGCCTGAACAGCAGCTTCGGCAGGCCCGCCGGGACGGGCAGCCGGGTGGTGGCGGGGGAGGCCATCGGCGCGGCCGCCAGCGAGCCGTCGGGCATGGCGCCGGGCTGCTCGGTGAGCTGCCGGCCCTGCGGTCCGGCCGGCTCCAGCCGCAGGACGCGGCACTCGCGGGCCCAGCGGTCGGTGACGGTGTCGGTGTCGGGGGCGTTGAGGCGCTTGCCCTTGAGCTCCTCGACCGCGCCGAGCCAGCCCTCGCTGCCGGGGGCCAGCTCGGTGACGCGGGCGGGCCAGCCGGCCAGCCGCCCCCACTTGTCCTTGCTGCGCACGGTGACCTCGGCGCCCGCACCCGCGGTGAGGCCGTGCAGCGGCTGCTCGGCGCCGTCGCCGACCACGACCACGGCGCCGTCGTGCCAGGCGTGCCACAGGGCGCGGCTCTGTTCCTGCCCGTCGGCGCGGACCCAGAGCAGACCGGACTTCTTCGCGGCCTCCTCCAGGAGGGCCCGGTCGAGGAAGTCGTCGGCGGTCGCGGCGGCGGCAGGCGTGCGGTCCATGGCGGACAGCGTACGGCCTGCGGGTCCGCCCGGCGGGTGCGCGGGGGGTGTGCGGCCGCGCGCGGGATGCCCTGCGGGCCGGGCGGACAGTTCCGTAGCCCCGCCAGGGGCCTTACCGTAGGGAGCGGCGCGCGTCAGCCGTCCAACCCGTCCCAGCCACGAGGAGAGCCGTGCCCGCCGTCCGGCCAGCCACCGCCGACACCGCCGTGCCCGCCACCCCCGGTACCGGTGGGCCGGAGCAGCGTGCTCTCCCCAGGACGGACCTGCTGCTGCTCGCCGTGTCCATCGGCGGCATCTCGCTGTCGGCGCCGCTGATCAGCGCCACCGCCGCGCCCGCGCTCGCCATCGCGCTCTGGCGCAACGTCCTGTCGGTCGGCGTGCTCGGCCCGTACGCGCTGCTGCGGCACCGGGCGGAGCTGCGCGGGATCGGCCGGCGGGCGCTGCTGCTGGCGATGGCGGCCGGGGTGCTGCTCGGTCTGCACTTCGCGCTCTGGATGCCGAGCCTGCGGATGACCTCGGTCGCCTCGTCGACGGCGCTGGTCACCACCACCCCGCTCTGGACGATCCTGCTGATGCGGCTGCTGGGCGTCCGGGCGCCGCGGCTGGTGTGGGCGGGCATGTGCGTGGCCTTCGCGGGCGTGCTGGTGCTGACCGGCGTCGACCTGTCGCTCTCCCCGCGGGCGCTGGCCGGCGACGCGCTGGCGCTCGGGGCGGGCCTGGCGGCGGCGGGGTACGTGCTGCTCGGTGCGGAGGTCCGCAGGACCGTCAGCACGACCGCGTACACGCTGGTCTGCTACGCGACCACGGCCGTCGTGCTGCTGGCGGTCTGTCTGGCGGCCGGGACGCCGCTGGCGGGCTGGCCGGCCGGGGTGTGGTGGCAGATCGTGCTGCTGATGGTCACCGCGCAGCTGCTCGGGCACTCGCTGAGCAACCGGGTGGTGCGCACGCTCGGGCCGTCCGTCACCTCGACCGCGATCCTGCTGGAGACCCCGGGCGCGGCGCTGATCGCGGCCCTCTGGCTGGGCCAGTGGCCGCCGGTGGCCGCGTACCCGGCGGTCGCACTGATCCTGCTGGGGCTGGTGCTGGTCGCCCGCGGCGGGCGGCGCTGAGCGGGCCGGGCTACAGCCAGCCGTTGCGGCGGAAGCCGCGGTACATGCCGACGCAGATCGCGGCGACACTGACCAGCACCATCGGATAGCCGTACTTGTGGTGCAGCTCGGGCATGTAGTCGAAGTTCATGCCGTAGACGCCGGTGATCATCGTGGGCACGGCGAAGATGGCGGCCCAGGCGGTGATCTTGCGCATGTCCTCGTTCTGCGCGACCGAGACCTGCGCCAGGTTGGCCTGGAGCAGCGAGTTCAGCAGTTCGTCGAAGCCGTGCACCTGCTCGGTGACCCGGGCCAGGTGGTCGGCGACATCGCGGAAGTACTTCTGGATGTCCGGGTCGACGAGGCGCTGGAGCGGCTCCGAGAGCTGCTGCATCGGGCGCAGCAGCGGGGTCACCGCGCGCTTGAACTCCAGCACCTCGCGCTTGAGCTGGTAGACCCGGCCGACGTCGGTGCCCTTGCCGCCCTTGTTGGCGAACACGTCGAACTCGATCTCGTCCACGTCGCCCTGGAGCCGGCCGGCCACCTCCAGGTAGTTGTCCACCACGTGGTCGGCGATCGCGTGCAGGACGGCGGACGGGCCCTTGGCGAGCAGCGCGGTGCCGTCCACACTGTCGACGTCCTGCTCCATCCGGCGGCGCAGTTCCTGGAGGGAGCTGTGGCCGCCGTGCCGGACGGTGATCACGAAGTCCTGGCCGGCGAAGACCATCAGCTCGCCGGTCTCGACCACCTCGCTGGTCGGGGTCAGCTGGTCGTGCTCGACGTAGCGGATCGTCTTGAAGACGGCGAACAGCACGTCGTCGTAGCGCTCGACCTTGGGGCGCTGGTGCGCGTGCACCGCGTCCTCGACGGCGAGCGGGTGGAGGCCGAAGCGCTTCGCGATGCCCTCGAACTCGGCCTCGGTCGGCTCGTGCAGTCCGATCCAGCTGAACGGCGGCGCGCTGTCGTGCTGCTTCGCGGCCTTCACTCTGCGGGCGGCCTCGCGCGGGCTGCAGCTCTCACCGTGCCGCTTGCCGTCCTGGTACACGGCGCAGTCGACGACCGCGGAGGCGGACTGGCCGGGGTGGATCGAGTCGTACGCGTCCTCGTCGGTGCGCCGGCGGTGCGGGAGGACGGCGGCGCGCAGGTTGTTGATCATCGACATGGCAGGCTCCTTGGGCAGGAGCCGTCGCACGGCGGCACGGGGTGACGGCCGGGGCGCGGCGGCGAGGAACACCGATGGAATCCGGTGCCTGCGATCGGTCCTCGGCCTTGCTGGGGCGCGATGCGGGACGACGAGGCTCCGGGGAGGGTGCTCTCCCGGCCAGATCTGACGCCGCCTCGCTCACCACGGCATACGCGGCTGTTTCAGCCGGTGTGGTGAGGGGTACGGGGAAGGCGTCCGGGCCGGGCAGAGCTGCCGGTACTGCATGGTCGGCTGGTATCCACCGCAACCACCTCCTTCGCGCCGCTGCCCCGGACGACAGAAGTGTCCGGTGGCCAGCTGCTCACATTAACAGCTGACCGGCCCCCGGCGCTGGGGTGTTCACCAGCCGGTCCGCCGCGGCGCGTTACGCTCACCGGCATGGCGCACGACTTCCCGCTCTTCGGCGACCCGTCCCGTGATCCCTCCGGCGGTCCGCACGGCCCCGGCCGGCACTCCCGCGAGGCCGTCCTGACGGCGGTCGAGGCCCGGCTGCTGACCACCTTCGGCGAGCCGAGCGGCCGGGCCGCCGTGACGTTCCTCGGCACCGACCGGATCGAGGTGCTGCGCTTCGGCCCCGACGCCGGGGGCCTGGTCCGGTACGCCACGCTCGGGATGGCGGCCACGCCGATGGCGGACCCGACCGCCGCGGTCGCCGACCCGGTGCGCGGCCCGCGCGCGGAGCTGGTGCTCACCGTCCGCGGCGGCCGGGACGACGTGCTGCGGACGATGGCCACCTTCGCGGCGACGCCGCAGGTCGAGGGACTGGTGGTGGCCCCCGGGGGCTCGCTGGACCTGGGCTCGCCGCTCTGGGAGGGCGCGCCGTTCACGTCCGTCCTGGCGGCCGAACCCGGCGGTCTGGTGGCGGACCTCGAACTGGACGAGCCGGCCGAGCCGGTCCGCTTCCTGCCGCTGCTGCCGATGACGCCGAACGAGGCCGGCTTCAAGCGGGTGCACGGCGCGGCGGCCCTGGAGGAGCGCTGGCTCCAGCACGGCACCGACCTGCGGGACCCGCGGCGCCGGGCCGTCCCGCTGGACTGACGCCCGGCCCCGGGCGCCGTCCTGAGCGGGGCTCAGGCGTTCGCGTCGATGAAGGCGAAGACCCCGTTGGCGGTCAGCTGGACGGCGATCGCCGACAGCAGCAGGCCCGACAGGCGGGTGATGAGCACCACACCGCCCTCCTTGATGACCGTGATGATGAGCAGCGAGAACCGCATCGTCAGCCACAGCACGACGTGCATCGCGACGATGGCGCACCACGCCGCGAGCTTCTGCGCGCCGGTGTCCGCGCTCTGGACGGCCAGGATGACCGCGACGATGGCGCCGGGCCCGGCCAGCAGCGGGGTGCCGAGCGGGACGAGCGCCACGTTCACCTCCTTGGTCTGCGTCGGCTCGTCGATCTTGCCGGTCAGCAGGTCGAGGGCGATCAGCAGCAGCAGGATGCCGCCGGAGACCTGCAGGGCCGGGATGGAGACGTGCAGGTAGTCCAGGATGGTGCGGCCGAACAGCCCGAAGCAGGTGATCACGCCGAGGGCCACGGCGGCGGCCTGCCAGGCCATCCGGCGGCGCACCTTGTTGGCGCGGCCGGAGGTCAGTGCGAGGAAGATCGGGATGGTGCCCGGCGGGTCCATGATCACGAACAGGGTGACGAACAGTGACCCGAAGGTCGTCACGTCGAAGAAGCTCATCGGGCGGCGCTCTCGCTCATGCCCGAATTGTCCCGTTGCGCCCGCGCCGTCGCGCCCCTTGGGGCGGCGCCCGGCGTGTCACCCGGTGACGGGTACGGCTCCGGTCGCCTGCGCCAGCAGTGCCTCGTACACCGCCGGATCGGTGGTGTGCTCGCCGAGCCGCACCGTCTTGCGGCTGCCGTGGTAGTCGCTGGAGCCGGTGGTCAGCAGGCCCAACTCTGCTGCCAGGCCGCGCAGACGGGCGCGGGTCTGCTCGTCGTGGTCGGTGTGGTCGACCTCCAGGGCGGCCAGGCCCGCCGCCGCCAGGTCGGCGATCACCTGGTCGGAGACCGTCCGTCCGCGCTTCACCGCGCCGGGGTGGGCGAACACCGGCACCCCGCCCGCCGCGCGCACCAGGCGGACGGCCTCGGCCGGGTCGGTCTCGTGCTTGCGGACGTCCGCCCGGCCGCCGTTGGCCAGCCAGTCGGCGGTGAACGCGTCCGAGACGCTCGCCACCACGCCGGCCTCGACCAGTGCGCTCGCGATGTGCGGCCGGCCCACCGAACCCGTACCGGCGATCCGCTCCACCTGCTCCCAGCTGATCGGCGCGCCCAGCTCGCGGCAGCGCTCCACGACCGCCCGGCCGCGCCGGAACCGGTCGTTGCGCACCAGCTCGCGCTCCTGCGCGAAGGCCGGTTCGGCCGGGTCGAAGAGGTACGCCAGCAGATGCAGGCTGATGCCGTCCAGATGGCAGGAGAGTTCGGCGCCGGGCACCAGGGTGAGCCGGCGGCCGGCCGGCAGCGCGCGCACGGCGGCCTCCGCCTCCGCATGGCCCAGGACGGTGTCGTGGTCGGTCAGCGCCACCACGTCCAGGCCCGCCGCGACGGCCGCGGCCACCAGTTCGGCCGGGGTGTCGGTGCCGTCGGAGGCGTTGCTGTGGGCGTGCAGATCGATGCGCACGGTGTCAGGACTCCTGTGGTGGACGCTCGCCGGGTGCGCCCCAGGATAGTCAGGCCGCGGGCCGGCCCCCGCGGAGCCGGCCCGCTGCGCTCAGCCCAGCAGGCGGGGGGAGAGCGCGCCGCACGGCAGCAGGCTCAGTTCGGCCCCGGCCTCGCGCAGGTCGGTGAGCACCAGCTCGTCGTACATCACCAGGGCCGACTGCTCGGGCCAGGCGATCGCCCACAGCCACAGGCCGAGCGCCTCGCCGGCGAACACCGCGCGGTCGGGCGGTGCGTCGGGGACGTGGAACATCGGGGTGGGACGGCCGGCGGCCAGCAGTTTGGCGTCGGCGGGCTTGTAGAGCGAGACGTGCTCGCCAGGATCCGGGCCGGGCATCCCGGCGTAGCGGGCACCGAGGCCGACACCCAGCTCCTCGGCGACCAGCACCAGTTCGCCGAAGCCGCCGAGCGGGGCGGGCCCCGAACAGGCCACGGCGGTGGCGCGGGCGCCGGACACGTCGTCACCCACGTGGGCGATCCCGGTGTACAGCCAGCCGACCGGCAGCGGCCACGGCATCCAGACGGGGACCTGCGAACGCGCCACGGCCACGCCCAGCGCCTCGACGCTCGGGGGCAGTACGGGCTGCATCGGGTGGACCGCGCCGTGCCGGTCGCACTGCCAGGTGTCTGAGAACAGACCGGGCGCGCGGACCCGACCGGCGCACCTCGGGCAGCTGGGCTCGCCCCTCATAGCGGACAACGCTCCTCCCTCCGGGCGGCCGCGTCAAGGACGATCACCCGTACGGAGTGCTTCGCGTCCTGCTCCGTCCGCGTGTCGGCCCCGGGCCCCGCGCCGGCGGCGCTGCGTGGGCGGCCCCCGCTAGGGGATGTCCAGCGACGGGCGGCGGCAAACGTCGGGCGCCCCGCCGCAGACACACTGATGCCCCGTCATCCGCTGGTGGGTGACGGGGCATCAGTGGGGTATCGGGATGTCGGCGGCAGGCGCCTCGCCGGTCTCCGGGGCGGAGGCGGACTCCGCTGCGGGAGCGGCGCCGTACGGTGTCAGTTGGTCTTGCACGGGCGGATGAGCAGTCGTTCGCCGGTCCGGGCGGCTGCCTGCACCAGTTCGTTGACGGTCTCGGCGTCGGCGATCAGCCGGTCGGTGGCTGCGCCCTGGGCGTCGTCCAGACGGAGAATTTCGAAGCGCATGGGCTTCTCCTTTGCTTGCCCCGGCGGCCGGGGCGGTTGTGGCTGACTGGGAATCAGCCCCTTGAAGGTCTGTCGGGTCGCTCGTTCCACGGCCTGCTGCGGCAAGTGGGCCCCCTGGCTGCCGGGACTGCTGGTGCCTCACGAACCACTGTGCCGTGGTGCTGCTTCCGGGCGGTTGCCTGCCCGTAAAGTCCTGATTTCGGCTGGGAAGCGCCGATCAGCGCCGCGTTGCGTCCAGCCATGGGTTCAACGGGTCGGACGGGGTTAAAGATTCCCGGACAGACTCAAATATTACCGGAACTAACGAGTTCTGTCCCGAAAGTTGCCCGAGAGATGTGATCCCGCACACCTCCCGGGCGGATCCGTGCAGCTCACGGCAGGCGGATCAGGCCCAGAACCGGGCCAGGGCGGCGGCCGTCGCGGCGGGCTGCTCGACGTTGGGGGAGTGGCCGGCGTCCTCGACGACCACCCGGCCCGCCCCGAGCCGCTGCGCCATCCGGGACTGCTCCTCCACCGGCCACGCGTAGTCCCGCACGCCCGACAGCACCAGCTTCGGCAGCGCGGGGGCGGCGGCCGCCAGCTCGTCCACCCGGTCGGGGCCCGAGATCAGGTGGCCGCCGGTGGTGATCAGCGCCTGCGGCACGTTGGCCAGCCAGCGCTCGTGCAGGAACCGCGAGACCTCGGCGGACGGGCGCTTCGCCGGGTCGCCGCTGCCCTCCTCCATCTGCTGCAGGATCTGCCAGATGGACTCCAGGTCCATCGTCTGCAGCGCGTCCACCAGCAGTTTGGTGCGGGCCGCCTCGGACGGCTCGATCGCCGCCGGGCCGGTCGAGAGCAGGGTCAGCGAGGCCCAGGGCAGCGGCCCGTCGGCGCCGAGCACCGCCTCCCGGGCGACCTGGCCGCCGAACGAGTGCCCCAGCAGGTGCAGCGGCCCGCCGCCGGCCAGCAGCGCGCCCAGGGCCCGGACGTCCGCGCCCAGCTGGGCGACGGCGTAGGGCGCCGGGTCGTCCGGCCCGCCGGACTGGTACTGGCCGCGCTGGTCGACCGCCACCACCCGGTAGCCGGACTTCGCGAGCGGCTCCAGGAGGGCGATGAAGTCCTCCTTGCTGCCGGTGAAGCCGGGTACCAGCAGCGCCGTCCCGAGCGGCTCCCCGGCGGGGTCGGACCACAGCGCGGCGAACTCGCCGCGCGGAGTGGCCAGCCGCAGCGAGCGGGCGCAGCCGGGCAGCTTCAGGGACTGTGGGGTGCTCATGGTGCGGTGTCCTCCAGGGCAGCGGCGGGGGGTTCCGAGCCTAGCCATCCGCCGCCGTGAAGCACGTGACCCGGCCGCGACGCGACAGGGCGGGCCGGTCCGTGAGGAC
>NZ_JBHUWW010000085.1:0-37488 GCF_042669755.1 Kitasatospora sp. NPDC057223
GTTGTACCCACTCGTCGTTCGTCAGATCGCCCCGCCCCACGACCAACACAATGGGCCACGCGAGGCGATCACATGATCCGCCGGACAGAACCTAGGGCCTGGAAGTCCTCGGCGGCCGGGCAGTTCCGGAACTGGTACACCTACATTCGCATGCCGACCATTCTTGCCCGACAAGGTGGCGCGCCGCCCGGACCCCGGGCCTGGCAGCCGGCGGTGTTGCGGCAGGTGCCTGCCGGGAGGCAGCAGGCAGCGTGCCTCGCGCCGCCATCCGGCTGGCGCTCCTGTCGCGCGGTGGCTCAGAGCCTGGCAGTCACAGCGGTGGCCCTGCCCCGCCCGCCGGGGGGTGGTCACGCCAGCTATTGCGCGGTGGTGTGGCGGAGCCGGGGGAGGGCGTCGTGCCGGGCGTAGAGGTCGTCGGTGGTGGCTTATTAGGCGAGTCGGGTGAGCAGGCGGCGCAGGACGTGGTCGTCGCCGTCGCGGACGGCTCTACCTGACCCCGGGGACGACGGCACGATGCGCAGCGACAGCACGCTGTCGCGGCTGACGTCGTGGATCACGACTGCCCGCGCCGCGCGGTCCGTGGCCCAAAGCAATGAGTAAGCCTTTCCTCGCTACTGGTGACATGCTCGATCGCAGGAGGTGGATGGCCATGGACGAGAGAGACACCCGGCCCGAGAAGCCCGCCGAGGGCCTGCCCGCTCCAGGGGGCATCGCCCAGTGCATCGCGCTGCGCTCCCGCCAGCTCGGACTCACCCGTGAGGAGCTGGCGACCGGAGCAGGCATGTCACTCCCGTATCTCCGGCACCTGGAGGAACTGGGCGAGGACTTCGACCCGGGCGCCGTTCTGCGGCTGGCTGCGGTTCTGCGGATGACCTACGACGAACTTCTGGAGGGGCGGACCGATCGCCCGCCCGGGCAGCCTCCACCGGGGCCGCACCCCACACTGAGGAAGCTCACCCCGCAGGAGTGCTGGGACCGCCTGTCGGACCACGGTATCGGGCGGGTCGCCCTGTCTTCGGAGTCCAGCCCCGCCATTCTTCCCGTCAACTACCTCGTCGACGCGCACTCGATCGTCTACCGGACTTCCCCGACGGGCGCCGCCGCGGCTGTCGAGGGCAGCGAGGTCGCCTTCGAGGTGGACCGTGTGGACGACGCCGGCGGTGGGGGCTGGAGCGTGCTCGTCGTCGGCACGGCCGAACGGCTCGACGAGGAGGCCACGACGTGGCTCGCAGCACAGCCCGGAGCGCAGCCGTGGGCAGCCGGCATCCGTGATCTCTGGGTGCGAGTCCTCCCGGCCCGGGTGACCGGTCGCCTGATCCTGATGTCGTGACCCGGTAGACCAGTGCCTAGGCGGTTGCCCCTGCCCGTACCGGCCGCACGCGTCTGTGCGCCCGGGCCCCGTGCGCCAGGCGGAGGCCTGGAACTGCCTGGCGCCGGGGGCGCGGAGGAGTGCCGGTTGCTGGAGTAGCTGGAGCGGGCGCACGGCCGTCGCGGACCTGGTCGACGTCCGCGGCTGCCCGGCCTGCCCCACCGCCCACCTGTGCACCCGCGACCTTGAGGCGAAGCCAGCCACCTGAGCCCGCAGGAGTGCCATCGGCGCTACCAGCCCGGTTCCCGGCTCGCCGGCGCCGACGCCGGTGCGGGGGCCGGGTGCGGATAGCGACGTGGTCGGCCGGGGCGTCACGTCGCGCTGGAGGCCCGGGTGCCGGTCCGGCTGACGGCGGCCGCGGCTGCGGCGGCGATGGCCGGGTTGGCGAGGATCGCCGCGACGACCTGCTCCTCGGTGACCGCACCGCGGCCGGAGGCCGGGATCGGGTGGGCCCGGGCGGTCAGCTCCTGGAGCTCGCGGCCGACAGCGTCCTGGAAGTCGTCGCCGTCCTCGCCGAGGCCCACGGCCCGCATCGCGTCGGCGATCTCGGCCACCGCGGTGTGCAGGCCGCGGACCACGCCGGTGATCAGGTCCGGGTGGCGGGGCCGGGCCAGGACCGAAGGGCGCGCACCTGATAGCACCACGTGCGGGCCCTGACCCTGACGGCTCATCACCTGTCGCCGTGAACTTCGGCCCGGCCTACGGTGAACACACGCGGCCGCGACGCCAACGTCATCGAACGGGCTGTCCGCTGCGCCGAGCCCCGGCCCGCTACCACCCGGCCCGGGGCGGCGGGTGCCGGCGAACATGTACTCCCGGTCCGCCAGGGTGGGGGCACCCGGCGGACCGGGACCAAGAGGGGCCAGCCGCCATGGCGAGGGCCGCTGCGCAGTGGCCCTCCCCCCAGCGCTGCCGGAAGGGCGACCGCCTCCCTTCCCGGCGGCTCGCATGCTTCCAGCCTCCGACGGGCAAACGCCCTGACGAGCACAGCCCACGACGCCCTCGCGATCCGCCCGGCGTCCCCGAAGCTGGTGATCGACCGCGCGGCCGTCACCTTTTGCGACTCCACCGGCATCGACGCCCTGCTGCTCGTCCGGACCGAGGCGGGCCGCCAAGGCGTGACCCTTCACCTGGTCCACCCCGCCCACGCTGTGGCCAGGGTGCTGGAGATCACCGGCACCGACCGGATGATCCCCGTTGACCCACCCCACCGTGCCGGCCGACCCACCAGTCGGCTGGGAGGATCGGTCGGCCGTGGAGCGCGGGGCGGTAGCCGGTCCGATCCGATCCGGTGCGGCTACGTCATGGCGTCGGCGTTCCGGAGACGCTGGCCGCGCCTGCGTGCCGGTCGCCTGCCACCTGCGTGTTCTCCGGGGGCACCTGCTGTGGGTGCGGTGGAGTGGGCGACTGTGGCGGAGGCTGATGGGTGGCCCGGTCGGCCCGGGCGTGCGGCGGGGCCCGGGCGGGGTGAGTCGTATGCTGGAGGGTTACCCGACCGGAACCGCTCGCCAGGGGGTGCTGTCCATGGCTCGTTCCCGAGACCTTCGAACGCTCACCGACACCGTGGAGCCGGTGGCCGGGCCAACGCCGGTGCCGGTGGCGCGCAGGGCGATCGTGGTGGTGGCCTCCTACGCCCGCGACGCGGACGACTGCCGTCGACTCCTGCGGGCCCTCGGCCTGATCCCCGAGGAGGAACGGGTGGGGGAGGAGCAGCGGGTGGGGGCGAGCCGTGCCTGCGTGGGCTGCGGGCGCCCCTTCGACCATCCCGGTGTCAGGCGACGAGACCGGTTCTGCTCCGCCGGCTGCTACCGCAGCGGCAACCTCACGGCCCGATGACGCCGTCACTCGGAACCGTAGAACCGACGGTACCTTCGCGCCCGTAACCGCGGTGCCGCCGGGCCGTTGCAAGCGGTGTACGCCCACCCCGGCGCACACTCATCCCGTCCTGCGGATGCCGCCATCCCCGTGGCCCATCCGCAGGACGTGCCGGACCCGGTGCCTCTACGGCCCGGGCGCCTTCGCGGGCACCAAGCACGCCCTTGGCTCGAACGCCACTGACGCCGACAGGGAGCCGCCGATGGCCGAGGGCCGACCCCGCGAGGTCGCGGGATCGGCCGGCAGTACCCGTGGGCGCGGCATCAGGTGTCGGCCTCCCCGCCCGATGTCTGGTCGGCGCGTTCTCCGGACCGTGCTACCTGTCCGGGATCACGGGCCGGCGGCCGTGGGTCAGGCCGTGGCCTTGGCCATGCCATGGCCCGACAGGATGCCGCGTAGGCGAGGCACGCCTCGGCGCACTTCTTGAGCATGTCGTCGCCCGGCAGGCTCATACAGGCCTCGGCGCACATCTCGCAGGCCCGTGCGGTCATAACGCATATGTCGGGGCCATCGCGGACATGCGCATGGCCATCTGCGCACACATACGGGCCGTCTCCGTGCAGTCCATGAGCGCGCGCAGGAGCTTGGAGTCGGCGTAGGCACCGCCCTGCTCCAGGCAGCAGCTCATCGTCTCCTCGCAGCGGGTGCAGCAGGCCAGGCACGCCTCGATGCCCTTGTGCATCTGCGGGCTAAGTTCCATCGACTCATGACGCATTCCTTCTCGTTCGGCTGGTTCTGCCTGCAGGTACCCACCGGGCAGGCCGTTGCAGGTGGAACGATCGTGTCTATGAGCGGTGGCGGTGCAGAGTAGTGCGACTCTGTTGTAGATCGCACACGCAGTGTAGTTGTACGGCCGCGGTGATCCTGTTGCTCCGTCAGCTCCTGCCATCTGCAGGGCA
This sequence comes from Kitasatospora sp. NPDC057223, assembly GCF_042669755.1. NCBI lineage: Bacteria > Bacillati > Actinomycetota > Actinomycetes > Kitasatosporales > Streptomycetaceae > Kitasatospora > Kitasatospora sp. NPDC057223. Next base: position 4,144 of record NZ_JBHUWW010000085.1, read on the forward strand.
ACGCCGGCCGAGCCCGCTCTCTCCTTGTTCTGTGGGGCGCGAAGGCTGGGTGCTTTCCTCGTCGCCGACCTGAAGCGGGTGGGCAGGCAAGGGGCGTTCGCATATTTACGTGGCGATCAGCTCGCGTGAATGGTGGCAAGCGAGGTAATTCACCCATATGAATCGTGTACTAACTTTTCAATGTCGGCTAATGTGAGCCGAACCTCTTCCCCCGGGAGCTGGGGCTGGCCATTGAAGTCTGCGAAGCCTGCGGACGGGAAGGGGGCAGCGGATCGCCGTCGATCGGCGATCGTGAACCCGCGGTATCTCCCCTCAGGAATAGGCCTCCAGATGACACTGAACATCCCTGGCGCGCTTCATAGGCGCACGATTTCCAGCTGGATCGCGACGGTCGTTTTCGTCGTCGCCGCAGCAGTCACCATGTCGCCGGCGCCGGCTCGGGCCATCGCCACGGCGATCAACCTCGGAGCAGCGGACAGCTTCGCTGTTCTGGGTGGTCAGTCCGTCACCAACACGGGCCCGTCCGTGATCACCGGGGACGTCGGGGTGAGTCCGGGCACGTCCATCACCGGTCTTCTCCCTGTCCAGGTGACCGGCACCATCCATCAGACGGATGCGGTCGCGGCCCAGGCGCAGACGGACCTGACCGCGGCGTACAACAACGCCGCAGGGCAGGCTTCGGACTTCACCCTCACCTCGCCGGGGGACCTCGGAGGTCAGACGCTCGTTCCCGGCGTCTACACCGCGGCGTCGTCCATCAACCTCACGGGCACCCTCACCCTTGACGCACAGAACAACCCCAACGCCGTCTGGGTGTTCCAGGTCGGCTCGACCCTGATCACCGCACCCAACAGCAATGTGCTCCTGGTCAACGGTGCGGCGCCGTGCAATGTCTACTGGCAGGTCGGCAGCTCGGCGACGCTCGACACCGACACGGCGTTCGTGGGCACCATCATGACCCTGGCCTCGGTCGGTCTGAACACCGGGGCGAGCCTCGACGGCCGGGCACTGGCGCAGACTGCCGGATCCGTAACGCTCGACACCAACCGGATCACCCGGCCGTCCTGCGCGGCGGGCACCACGGGCGGCACCACCGGCGGCGTGATCGCCGGCACCACCACCGCCGGCACAACGGGCGGCGTGATCGCCGGTACCACCACGGGCGGGACCACCACCGGCACCACCGGTGGTGTGCTCGGCGGTGTCATCACGGGTGGCGCCACCGGCGGTCTCCTGGGCGGCGTGATCGCCGGCACCACCGGCGGGACCACCGGCGGCGGGACCACGACCGGCGGCACCACCGGCGGGAACACCGGCGGCGGACACGGCGGAGGGGACCACGGCGACCATGGGGACCACGGCGATCACGGGGACTATGGCGATCACGGGGACCACGGGGACTACGGCGACCACGGCGACCACGGCGACCACGGCGACCACGGCGACCATGGCGATCACGGGGACCAGGGGTGCTCGTGCAACGACACGTGGAATGAGCCCGCGCCCTCATAGCCGAACCGGCACGCCAGGAGGGCCATGCCGCAAAGGCGCAGGCCTCTGCGCGTGACAGCGTCCCGGGAGGCGGCTCTTGGTCCAAGAGTTCCGGCTCCGAGGCGGCAGCCCGGTTGATACGCGAAGGCCGGGGGCGTGCGACGGATCGTCACAGACGACGTTGCGCGCCCCCGAACGTCCAGGGCAAAGACCAGAGGGAGCAGCGAAGGTGGCAAGGACGGGGCCCGGCCGTGCGGCGGGCGTGGAACAGCTCGTGGGGACGGGGGACACGGGCCGTCGAGGGGAGGGTGAGAGCGCCGCCGCTCCGGTGACCGAGGCATCTCCCCTGGAGCCGGGTCCGCGGGTCGGGCGCTCGGGACCGCGCCCGCCGGGTGCGGTCATGGGTATCGCCGTGGGCCTGTCCATCGCGACGTCCCTCATCCACGTCTTCCTGGTCTTTCTCTTCGTTGCACCGCCGAACCAGATCTCCCAGTACTACAGCCGGCAGATCAATGCGTGGGTCTATCCACTGTTCGAGCAGAACTGGCGCCTTTTCGCGCCGGACCCGGAGTCCGTGACCCGGCAGATTTCCGCAAGAACGGAGCGAACGTCGGCGGACGGCACCCGCGAGGTCAGCGACTGGTACGACCTGACCGCGGTCGACGACGCCGACGTCAACCACAACCTCCTTCCCAGTCACACGACGCAGAACATGCTGCGCCGTTCCTGGACGGCCTATCTGGAAGCGTTCGGAAATGGGGACCAGCCGCGCTCGGAGCGCGCTCGGATGATGCAGCAGTATCTGCGCAATATCGCGGTGGAGCGACTCACCGCTCGGCAGGAAACGTTCGAGGCTGTTCAGCTGCGGGTGATCACCCGGCCCATTGCAGCACCCACCACGCCGGGCAAGCCAAGCCCGGCCGCGCAACCCTCGGTCGACACCAGGTACCTGCCCTGGTGGAAGGTGGCAACCGATGGAAACTGAGCAGACCCCAGCCGCTGCGCCCTCCGCCTACCCGCCGGCCCCATCGGATGGAAACCCCGACAGCCCCCGCCCGCTCGCCCGTATCGCCGCACTGGGCGGCCTCGTGACCGACCGGCCGGTGTCCCTGTACGCGTCGGCGGTGCTGCGCATCGGGTACGGCCTGCTCTACCTGGCCTTCCTGCTGCGGGAGTTCCCGCACCGCGACGAGATCTGGGGCCCGGGATCGCCCTGGACGCCTGCCCTGGCGCGACAACTGTTCGACCAGACCGGCTGGTTCAGCATCCTTACCCTCTCCGACGGCCCGGCGTACTTCGAGGTCTGCTACGCGGCGGCCGCCATCACGTCCGCGCTGTTCGTCCTGGGCTGGCGCACCCGGGTGGTGTCGATCCTGTTCGCTGTCGTGGTGGCCTCGTTCCACGCGCGGGCCATCTTCATGACGGACGGGGGAGACAACCTCATCCTCCTCATGGCTCTCTACCTCACCTGCACGGCCTGCGGCCGACGCTGGTCCCTGGACGCACGCAGAACGCGCCTCGCGGCCGCGCGCAAGGCCGAACGCCCGACCTCCGACCCGGAGGCGCACACCCCCCGGCAGCGACTCGCTACCACTCTCGGGCGCCTGAGCACGGTGCTGCACAACTGCGCCATGTTCGTCATCGCGGCCCAGGTCTGCGTCGTCTACGGCTCGGCAGGCCTGTACAAGGTCCAGGGCGGCACCTGGCAGAACGGGACCGCCCTGCACTACGTCATGAACCTCGACCTGTTCCGGCCCTGGCCCGCGCTGTCGCTGATGGTCGACAGCCATCCCCTGCTGGTTACCGCCGCCACCTACCTGACCGTGCTCCTCCAGGTGGCTTTCCCGTTCGTCCTGTTCGGCAGGCTGAAATACCCCGTCCTGGCGATGCTGCTCGGGATGCACATGGGTATCGCCGTTCTCATGGGCCTCCCGCTCTTCTCCGGCGCCATGATCGTGGCGGATGCCGTGTTCCTCCCCGACCGCTTCCACCTGTTCCCAGGACAGCTCTGGCGGCGCGCCTTCCCGCACGTCGTTCCCAAGCGAGCGCAGGCCTCCTCCCACGGGGAGGGCCCCGTGGTACCGCCGCAACCCGGATCGGCAGGCTGAGGCCTTGATGCACGCAACGCCCTTCAGCCGACGATCGAGGACGCGATGAGCAGAGCGGCTGGCCGCCGCACGGAACCGGTGCCGGCCTACGACGGCGACTGCGGCTTCTGCCAGCTCGCGATCGACCGCATTCGCCGGTCGGCCCGACCACGGATCATCGCCGTACCGTGGCAGACCCTGCCGCAGCGGCTCACCACCGCGCACCTGGCAAGGGCTGGACCGGGAGGTCCTCCTCCTCCACGAGACCAGGTCCACGCCGGCGGGGCAGACGCAATGGCACGGTACGTCGCGTCCCCCCGGCCCGCCGCTACCGGCTGCTCTCGGCCTGCCCGGCGAACAGACCTGCGCCCGCCGGCTCTACGCCCTGGTGGCAGCGAACAGGCAACGCCTGAGCGGCGGAACGGCATCCTGCGCCCTGCCCCGATCCTGAGCCACCACCGCCGAGATGACGGCCCGCCGGAATCGCTGCCCGGGCGATGGTGCGGCGGGTGAGTGCGCCAAAGGACCGCGCCGCCAAGTCGGGCGCCGTTCCCTCCGCGGAGGAGCTCGCCAAGGTCATTGTGGACTGCGGGCACACGCTCCGGCCGGACGAGGACCGCGAGCCGGCCTCGGACAAGCCGGAGCTCGTCCCCGGCGCTCAGGTGGAGGAGACGGTCCGGATACTCGAACCCGACATCGTGCGCCGGGCCGTCGCGGAGGACCCCCGGCCCGGCGGCCCGCGGCGGAAAGTGTGCCGCTGTGGCACAGTTTGGGTTCAGCTCACGGGGGTGCCCGCTTCGTCAAGGTTCGGTACATCCCCGAACGGGCCCGGTTCACCCGGGGTTGTTGGTAGCAGGTCGCACGTCTGCGGGTGCCGACGTGAACCGGCGTATGGGTGGGGCTGACCCAGCGGTCAGCGGGCGGACCAGACCGGGCAGCGGACCTGGTGACGGGTCAGCAGCAGCACGTCGCCGCCCTCCAGGACCTGGCGGCTGTGCAACGTCGTACAGCAGCCGCCAGGCGCGGCCAGCACGCTCTCCGCCATGACAGGGTCGCCCGCCTGCGGCGGAACCGTGCGCCGGTTCGCAGGGCCCGGCGCGGGCCGTGGCGGGCAGGCATCCAGTGCGGCCCGCTGGCCCACCAGGGCGACGGGCCGGGCGACGACACGGGACCGGCTACGGCGGCGGTTATGACGAGACATGCCGACACCCTGCCCGCTCCCCGCCAGTCCAGTGGCCAGGAACGCCCACGACACGCCGCCACCGGCCCGCCGCGAACCGGCCGAGCTGCTCGCCCGCGAAGTCCAGGTCGAGCTGAGGGTCGTCCAGTCGACTGTGAGTTCTCGGTTCTGGTCTGTGGCGTCCGTGGCTCCTGCCTATGGTCCCCAGGGTCGGTTGGAAGTTCGGGATTGCACAGGATTGTCGTCCGAGCTTTGCGGACTGCAGCTCGGACGGGTTTCGGCTGGAGGCGCGCAGTGCCGTGACCTGCGATCCCGTACTTGACGCGGAATACGGAAGGAATCCGTACGGGACGGCTCCATTGCTGCGCGGGCAGGCACCTTCTGTATCGACGAGGCGTGGATGTGGGAAGCCGCCGACCGACCCGCCGCTCTCGCGGGATTTAGCCAGCGGCGCCTCTGACGAGGTGCTGACCGCCGTCGTGCCTGCCGCCTCTACGCCCACTCCACGCCGTGCTCGGCGAGCTGCTGTCCCACCGCTGCACGGCTGCAGCGGTTCATCCGGGCCGCAGGAGGGCGAGCATGGAGCGAAGTTCGGCCTGGAGCTGCGCCGTCTCCTCCTGGGTCAGGGCCTGGCGGCCGGCCCGTGAGGGGGCTTCGTCTGCGCTTGTCCGTCTTGTGCCCGGTGTGGGGTCGGCAGGGCCGGCGTGCTCGCCCCTTCCACTGGGGCGGCGGGGCGGCACACGTGGGACTTTGTGCCGGCAGTGGGTTGGTGCCAGTCGTCGCGACTGCGCCCCGAGCCGCTCCGGGACCGCGGGCGTCGTCACGGCTCAGCCCCGTGCAGGCTTGGAGAACAGGCTGGTCGCGTTGTATCCGGAGTGGGGGGCCGGCGGGTAGGGGCGCCAGCCGACGTGTTAGGGCTGGGTGCGGTGAAAGTCCTCGGCGATCAGCGTGGCCAGGTCGAAGTAGGCGGCACGGGTCTTCGGTTTCATCTGTGCCAGGTCGACTTCGGCGCCTGCTGCGAGGTGCTCGTCATAAGGGACGGTGACCACGCCGCGGCAGCGGGCCCGGAAGTGGGCGACGATGTCGTTCACCCTGATCGTCCTGCTGGTTCTGCGTGCCTCGGAGAGCACGGTGATGCTGCCTTGGACGAGGTCCGCGTATCCGTGGGCGTTGAGCCAGTCGAAGGTGGTGCTGGCACTGGTCGCGCCGTCCACGCTGGGGGTGGCGACGACGATCAGCTGGTCGGCAAGGTCGAGGACGCCGTGCATGGCGTTGTGGAGCAGGCCGGTGCCGGAGTCGGTCAGGATGATGGGGTAGTGCTGTCCCAGGCAGTCGACGACCTGGCGGTAGTCCTCGTCGGTGAAGGCGGTCGAGAGGCCGGGGTCCCGTCGTTGGCGAGGATCTCCAGCCCGCTGGAGGAATGCGAGGTGTAGCGGCGTACGGCCATGTAGTTGGTGAGGTGGGGGATCTCCGGGATCATGTCGCGGATGGTTGCGCTGCTCTCGCGGCGCACTCGCAGGCTGAGGGTGCCCGCATCCGGATTGGCGTCGATCGCCACCACCCGGTCCTGGCGTTCGGAGGCGAGAGTGGCACCCAGCGCGGTCGTGGTGGTCGTCTTGCCGACTCCGCCCTTGAGGCTGATGACAGCGATCTTGTGGCAGCTCATGACCGGAGTGCGCAGGAGGTCCAGCTTCCGCTGGTGTTCCCGGCGGAGCCAGTTGACGCCACGACGGTCGTTGGAACGGCCGCGCAACAGGCGGTCGGAGGACAAATCCCCGGCCGGGCCGTAGCCCATCACCCCGCCGTGCTCGGGCCGCCCCATGGCCTGCCACTCCACCCCGGGATACGGCGTCCGCGGGCGGGAGCGCGTCGATGCCCCCACCGCGCCGTACGGCGCCAGCACCGGCTGCGGGGGGGGGGTAGGAGCCCGGACGGGCCGCATCGCCGAGGCTGCTGCTGCCCTCCGACGGCATATGGTCAAGCGCGTCCGACCGGTAGTTGCCCTGGGCGGATTCGTTGTCGCCGACGCAGATGTCATGATCGTTGGTCACGGTCTGTAGTCCTTTGATGAGGTCGGAGGGCCCATCAGGGAAGGAGCCGGCGTGGTCCCGGTCGTACCCCGCGGCGATCGGCTGGTGGGTGAGGTCGAGGGGAGGAGCCGGCGACGCCGGTTGGGCGCTGACGCGCCCTCTGCGCCGGTGGTGCTGGAGAGCGCCGTCTTCCGCATGGCCCGGACCGGAGCGCAGGTGATCCGTTGAACCTTCCGCCTGGCCGCCCGCCGCAGGCCCGGAGCGCACACCCCGCAGAGCGGACGCTCCGTTGGGGTACCAGGTCGGCGCGGCAAGGTCGGCGCCGTCCACCCTGGGCTGAGGAGCCCGCGGAGCGCACCACGCGCGCCGGAGGCAGTGCCTTGGCCCCCTATGGCGATCAGCATGCCGTTGTCACCGATCGCCAGACCCAAGGAGGTGAACCGGCACGAAGTCAGCAACTGCTTCGCGCCGCGCAGAACCGGCGCTGGAGGCTGCCGGGCCCTGGTCCGCCAACCCCCGTCCCAAGCCTGCGGCGGGTATGTGTCGCGGTAGTGCTCGGCGGTCCGCAGGGCCTGCTGGACCTCGGGCGGGGTCTCGATCCGGCTGCGCACCCGGTACTGGCCGGTGTCCAGGTCGTCCGCGAGCTGCAACTGGACCTTCAGCGGCCCCATGAAGGAGTAGCGCTGCTGCGTGGCGTGTTCACGTACCTTGTCGACCAGTTCCTCGGTGACGACGGCTGAGCACTGGCTGTGCCATTCGTGGTCGTCGGGACTGAGCTCGACGACGTAGCCGTTGGGCGCGACGGTGTGGTCCCGGTCCCCGATTCTGGCGTTGATGTCGCACTCGCGCCGCAGTGCGCCGGCGAACTCCAGGGGCTGCACGGGGGACTTGAACGCTTTGGCGAAGGCGCCGTTGACCATGGCCTCGATGCGCTGCTCGAGCTTGTTCAGTGTTCCCACGGGCGGTCCCTTCCATCGGCTGTTGGTCTTCTCCGCCGTGGCTACGGGGCAAATTCACCCATTTATGTGACAGATAGTATTATTTCGGCACGCGCTGTGCATGTCCTCAAGCGTGCAAACCAGATTCACCGGATCGGTCAGGCAGCGTCCGCCTCGGACTCAGAGTCAGTCCGCCTGATGGACGGGGCCCGGCCGGGGGATACGCGCACCGAAGCCCGCCGGCCGCCCCGCCCGCCAGGATCGGCCAGATGCCGTGCACCCGCTGAAACTGTGGCGCCCCCGCGCGAGCTTCCAGAGTGCCCACGCTGCCCTGATCCCCGGCTTCGGACCGTCGCGCCCGGCCGGCCGAGCGGGGGCCGGCCGGGCACCCGTCCCCGGCCGGCCGGGCCGCTTACCCGGCTCGCTCTCCCGGACGGACCTCGGCGAGCAGCTCGAGCAGGTAGGCCGTCACCCGATCGGGAGCGCCGGCCCGCACCCACGGCGCCGGGGCTCACCAGCCCTCGACCACGACCTCAACGTCTTCGACGCCCGGGCAGTCCCGACACCGACACACCCACGCCTACTGCTCCGGCAGATCGGCCATCTTCGCTCACCCCGGCCACTCAACCACCGCCAGGACGAACACCGCTACACCACCCGTACCCGTTCCTCGCGCACTCGCAGGCCGAACGGGGTCCTGGTCCCGTCCAGATGCCCGCCACGCGCCAGGACGAGCAGTACGATCCGCCGGATGTTCGCCGACACCTGATCGGGCCACAACGCCGCCTCCTCCCGGAACGTCTTCCAAGTCGGCCCGTGGCCGTGCTGATGGCGGTAGGCGCTGATCCAGGCCAGCGCCCGCCCGCGCCACTGGGGATCGTCGACCAGCTCGCTCGCGCGAGCCCGGGCCGTGGCGGTGCCCAACCCCCAAAAGTCGGCCGGTTTCGGCGCGGCGAGAATCTCCACACCGCGTTCCGGCGTCACTTCAGGGCACAAGCCGCACGCCACCGCGGCCGCCACTGCCTCCTGCACCCGCACCGCCCGCGCCACCTGGGCCTGCGCCCTGCTGTCCGTCTGCATCACGCGATCCGTCCTTCGTTCCGGGGTGGGCCAAGACCAGGCAGGCCCGCCCTGCACAACGAGCCCGTAGGCCGAGGGGTGACTGACGAGCGAGGGGCGGACAGCCCAGTCCTGCGGACGGACAGCTCCAGAGGATCTGATGGCCACCAGCCTGGACACTCCACGACCGCCCACCTGGGCATCTCAGGCTCTGGCGCGAGTTCCGTGAAAGCCGCCGTGGTGATCTTCAGGTTGCGAGGAGTACGCGCTTGCGGAGGAGGTCGAGCTTGGCGCGTCCGAACATCTGCCGCTTGAGCATCTTGATGCGGTTGACGTGGCCTTCGACCGGGCCGGAGTTCCAGCGGAGCGTGAGGCCGGCCATGACCGCCTCCCAATCCTTGCGCAGTCCCGAGGCGAATCCGCGCAGTTCGGGCAGGCGGCTGGCCTCGGCGTCCGCAGTCCATTGTTCGAGATCCTCCTGTCCACGGCGGTTGACGAGCATCGAGGCGAACCGCGAGACGAGGTCACAGGCCTCGTCCAACTCCCGGCACCGGCCCAGGAGTTCCTTCAGTAGAACGCGGTCGCCCTCGGGACGGTTGTCGGGGTGGGTGAGGATCAGCCTCGTCACGTCACGGACCTTGGCGACCGGTGGCCGGGCGGCCGGGACGGCGCGGTCGCGTAGCCGGTGCACGAACCGGCGCACCGTCCGCTCGCTGACGGTCAGGCCGCGTTCGGCAAGTTCTCGGTGGAGCCGAAGCGCGCTGTGGCAGCCCTCGTTGAACCTGGCGACCAGGTAGGCGGCGTGACCGTCCAGGCTGCTCTGCCGACCGGTCCGGCGATCGCCGATCAGCTCCTCGGCTGTGGCGGCGCGCATGAACTTCCGCACCGTCTTCGGGTCCAGGCCCAGCTCGGCCACGATCTGGCTGTGCCCCATGCCCTTGTCCATCAAGGCATGGACGGCGGCGTGGCGCTCGCGGGTCCGGCGGACCCGTCGCCCTTCAGGCGCCTCGGACGGCACCACCTTCTCCTTCTCGGGCGCGGGCGGGACCCACTGCGAGCGCAGGCGGGCGACCAGCCGCTCGGTGGCGTCGCCGAGGTTCGCCCAGAGGTGATACCTGTCAGCGACCTGCGTCGCGGTGCCGGCACCGCGGTCCGCGCCCTCGGCGTAGTAACGGGCGCGGTCGCGGCAGATCACCTCGACACCAGGGTGCTCGGTGAGCCAGGCGGCAAGGGCGTCGGCGGACCGCTCGGGCAGGACCTCGACCGGGCGGCGGCCCTCGATGTCGATCAGGACCGTGCCGTAGTGGTGGCCCTTGCGCAGGGCGAAGTCGTCGACGCCGAGCACGCGGACCGGCCCGATGGCCGGGTCCGGCAGTGCGCGGATCAGGCGTATCAGGGCGTCCCGGCCGACGCCGACCGCCATGTGCTCGGCCAGCCTGGCCCCGGCCCGGCCGCCCAGCGCCAGAGCGACGGTCTCGCGGACCTTCCGCAGTGGCACGGTGCACCGGCCGTACCGGAAGGTCAGGCCGGTGATCTGCTCGGCGAAGGTCCGCTTCCCGCACCCTGGGCTGTCGCAGAAGAACCGGCGGACCCGCAGGTGCAGCACCAGTTCCTGCCCGGAGACCGCGGTGTCGGTGACCCGCCGCTCGTAACCGCTGTGTACCCGCTCGGACCATGCCCCGCAGCCCGGGCAGCTCGCGCCGGCCGTCCGGCCCCGGGCGTGAACACGGACCGACCGGCCAGCCGATCCGACGAACTCGACGTGCAACAGCGCGAACTGAGGGAACAGGACGGCCAGAAGATCAGCAACAGACACCCGTCATGATCGCCAACCGGCAACATCCCCGGGTGGCTTTCACGGAACTTGCGCCCCGGCCGTTTACAGGACTCGCCTCACAGGACGGTCCGCGCCGTGCGGCGAGGGCCGCGCCCTGTGGCGGGCTGGGCGGTGGTTCGGGATGGCGGGGTGCGAGAATTCGTGCAGGTCACCGCTCATATGCCGGGTTCCGAGCGGTTCCGGCCGAGGTCGACGGTGAGCGGACGGAAGGGCAGAAGAGCGTGGGAACGTACGGAACCGGGCTGTACTCGGACGACACCGCGTGCGATGTCCGTGATGCGTACCGTGAGGCTCTGGAAGCGGGGGTGGATACGGAAGAAGCCCGGGCACAGGTGCTGAGTGCCTTTGCCGAGGAACTCTCCGCCCCGGACGAGTACGTCGTGGTACAGCTGGCACTGGCGGACACCCAATTCAGGCTCGGTCGGCTGAGCGAGCCCGCCCGGCAGGAAGCCCTCGCCGTGCTGGACGCCGGCGGCGACCTGGAACGCTGGCAGGAAGCCGGGGTCGCGGAAGTACGCCGACGTGCTGCTGTCCTGCAACGGCTCCGAGCCCGCCTGGAGAGCCCACAACCCGAACCACGCCCGGTCCGTGTCCGTCGCCCGAAGCCATCACGGGCCGTCCCCGGCCGGGTGTACGCGTACCAGGCGAGGAGCGGGCAACCGTACCTGATCCGGGTGGTCGGCATCGCGGACGTAGGCTGCTCGACGGGCCCGGTCGTCCGGTTCCTCGACCATCCCGGGCCCGGCCTGCCGGACGCGGCCCACCTGGCGGAGATTCCCGAGCGGCGCTACCACCCGCGCTGGAAGCGGACCGAGGTGATCATCGCGGACGACGGCACAGCCGCACGCGAGCACGCCGGGCTGATCCTGGTCGGCGAGCACCCCCACACGCCACCACCCCCGTCCCCCAACGGCCGGACGGTCTCCACCTGGACGCAACTCTGCGCCTACGTGGAGACCCGCGACAACCTGGCACCACCGGCAACTGACTCGGTGTAGCTAGCCGACGCAGTCAACGAGTTGCGCTTCCTTCCTGGGCAGCTGGAGGCAGGCAGGCCCTGTCGTGATCGCCAACCGGCAACACCTGCAGGCGGTTTTCACGGAATCCGCGCCAGAGCCGCATCTCAATGACCGTTGACACCTGTCAACGGACACGCCGAGATGGCTCTGGCGCGAGTTCCGACTCGCGCCAGACCTATTTCGGGGTGGCCACTAACAACCCGCACGTCGGCAGTCCACCGCCGACGACCCACGGTGCAGCACCTCGGTGGTGCAGCAGAGTGCAGCGCGCGGCAGTGCAGCACGCGGTGCAGCGTCCGACCCTACGGCTGTGCAGCAGCCGGTCCCGGCCGACCCGGTCGTCGGCCTGGAGGACGACGTGGCCGCGCCGGGCGACGGACCCGAGCAGCTGCCCCTGGCGCTCGCCGGCGAGCGAACCTCCATCTCGCGGCCCCGCCCGCCGACCGGGGAGGCTTGCGGCTCGCCTGTGTGTAGCGCGCAGTCCTTTGCGCACCGCGCCGTGCGCGCTCCGTCATCTCGTTCTCCTTGGCATCGCCGGCACCGCGCCGGGTTCCCACCGCATACGCACCATATGTACGGCGGCGGCCACGGAACGTGACGCCCGGCTGAGTGATCACCTGAATGCCTCCGGTGGCCCCGACCGATGGGGTGTCCAGCCCGCCCTCGGTGGCAAGACGGTCTGGGCGGAGCTCACGCTCCCCAAGCGGGTCGATGTTCCTGCCCTCACCCGTCAGCCGCGCCGTGCCGCTGCCCTCGCCGACCTGATCGCCGCCTGCGCATCACTGCCCGCTTGTCCTTGGGGACGTGGCGGTCAGAAGGGGGCCGGTCCGGCGCCTTTGATCTGCAGGGTGTCGGGGCTGTCGTGGGGCCTGGCGTCGGTGGTGGTGAATTCTGCGGTGGAGCCGTCGGGGAGTCTGATCCGCTTCGTCCCGGTGAGGGCGATGTGCCGCAGGTCAGTGTCGGGGGAGCGGATCTCGCCCTCCCAGGTGCCGGGGCGGCCGCGGTCGGCCGCGAGGCGCGCGGTGACAGGCGTGCTGATCCCGGCATGGAGGACATCGGCGGGCCCCATATAGGTGTCTGGCATGCCATCAGTTCTACGGGCACCGGAACCGACGAGCTCCGTGGCACGACCACACGCATGATGACCAAACATGAATATCGACGATGCACGCAGGACCCCGTCCGCGGACCTGCCAGCGACTGAAGACCTTCCAGAACTGCGCCCCCGGGACGGGGACGGCCTCGTGTGCTGGGGGGACGATGGGTTGAGCCGTTGTCGTGCAGGCCCGGCCCGTGGGTGCGGGCGGTGGTCAGCACCCCGCCGGGTGACCGCTGGCGGTCGCCCGTTGGGGCTGCACGCGGGTCACCGCGATCAGCTGTCACCGACGACCTTCGGCCGGTTACGTGAGCGGCTCGGCCGCCCTGCCCGCGTCAACCGTCTGCTTGAAGAGCTCGCCGATGCCGTCGGCCGCAGGGGGCGCCGTGGCGGGCGTGGGCTGGTCACGTCGGCTGAGGGCGGTACAGAGAAAGGCGGCGAGGTCGGCGAGGGTGGGGTTCTCGCTGGCCACGCCGAGTTCCTGCGTCGGAAAAACGCACGGATGATGTCCGCACGGGCGGGTCACGTCACGCCTTCGCGGATCCAGCAGTCCTTGAACGCGGCCTCGTGGTCCGCGGAGGCGCTGTTGGACGGGCTTCGGGCGTACATGACCGAGCAACTGGGCGACCCATCCTTAGGCCGCCACTGGGAGCGCGCTCGCCGGCGGGAACGGGTCCGGCCTTTTCGGGGCGGCCGGGACTGAGGCGACTGGCGGGGGAGGCCGGTGGTCTCATGATCGTGGGCAGGTGCCCGGCGTCGCGGTCGCTGGGCCAGCTATAGTCGTGCCTGTGGCCGTCGTAGCGATTATTCGCCGATTTACCGGCCCCCTGGCCTCCGAAGGGTGCCGCAGGGGTCGGACTTCGCCACGTCTCCAAAGCTGAGGCGGCTGACCTCGTAGAGCGGCCAGACCCAGGGGCTGGGGGGTTTCTGAAACCCCGTCACTGCTCTTGGCCAGGAGGCCGACATGCCCGCCCACCTTTCTGCCGATCAGCTCGCGCGTGACCTGTCCGTCCGGGATCTCACCGACCCGGCCGCCGGGGCGCACGCCCTTCAGCTCGTCCTGGGCCACGCCGTCGAAGCGCTGGCCGACCGCTGGGGCTGCGAGGTCCGCTGGTGCCGCGGCGAGCGCACCGTCACGGTCGAGGACAACTACGACAACCTCGGCTACCGCACCGACGACGTCACCCGCGACACCCGCGACACCCGCTACGTCGACGACCAGCTCATGCTGCGCAGTCACTCCAGCGCGCTGATCCCGGCCGCGCTGCGCGCTCTGGCCGCGGCCCCGGCCGACGACGTGCTCCTGGTCTGCCCCGGACTGGTCTACCGCCGCGACAGCATCGACCGCCTGCACACCGGGACCCCCCACCAGCTGGACCTGTGGCGCATCACCCGCCGCCCGTCCCCCATGACCACGGCAGACCTGGACGACATGGTCACCACCCTTGTCGCGGCGATCCTCCCCGGCCAGGAGCACCGCCACGAGGACCGTGTCCACCCGTACACCCTCTCCGGCCGCCAGGTGGACGTGGAGCGCGACGGCGAGTGGATCGAGGTGGCGGAATGCGGTCTCGCACACCCACAGGTGCTGGAGCGCGCCGGCCTGGACGCCTCGTGGAGCGGCCTCGCGCTCGGCATGGGGCTCGACCGGATGCTGATGCTGCTCAAGGGCATCCCGGACATCCGTCTCCTGCGCGCGGCCGAACCGTCCGCGGCCGCCCAGATGACCGACCTGGCCCCCTACCGGCCCGTGTCCGCCATGTCCGCGATACGCCGGGACCTCTCCGTTGCCGTCGACCGCGACGACCTGGCAGAAGACCTCGGCGACCGGGTCCGCGACGCCCTGGGGGCGGACGCGGACTGCGTGGAGACGGTCGAGATCCTCACCCAGACGCCCGGCGCGGAACTCCCGCCCCGGGCACTGGAGCGACTCGGAGCCCGCCCGGACCAGAAGAACGTCCTCCTCAAGGTGGTCCTGCGGCACCTGGACCGCACCCTCACCGACCATGACGCCAACCTGCTGCGCGACCGTATCTACGCCGCTGTCCACCAGGGCACCGCCCACCAATGGGCGGTGCCCCACTGACAGACACCGCCGGCCGTCGGTATGCGCCACCCTCCTCAACCTGCACGCAGCCCTGGTTCGAGTTTGCGGCTGCCTGCGGGGAGCTTCGGGAAGTCCCGGCAGCGGCCGAGCCGGTGGCCGATGATGGCCGGATGACGGAGACCTTGGGCCCAAGAGCCTCAGCGACGATGCCAAGATGGTCGCTGTCGCCCTGGTGAAGGCGCGCCTCGCGTCCGGGTCGACGGCGGCAGCGGCGAAGACGCGCTTCAGATCCTCGACAGGTTCGAGGAGAAGTTCGACGAGCGGGGCCTACACACGCGCTGGAGGCCCACCTGGTCAAGGTCGCGGCCAGCCTCGCCGGTGGGCGCTCGGCTACTTTGGAGCGCCTGGAGCAGATCGAGCGGGACGCCCTGCACCCGCCAGCAGCAGCCCGGCGGCTGGTCCGGACGCTGACTCCCGTACGCGGATCGGCCTGCCGGGGGGCGACGTCGCGAGTGAGACTGGTTGGAAAGCGGTCGGCTGGGCCCGGTCCAGGCCGTCTTCGCGTTCATCTGTGGCGGCGGGGTGGTTCGGGCCGGCCCGGGTGGTGCGGGGGTCAGATCCGGATCAGGTTCGTGTCCGGGGGTGTGGTGGGCCAGTGGTGGCGGCGGGTGCGGGCGACGTTCGCCCGCGTGGCGCTCTCCCCGGCCGCGTCGGCGAGGACGGGGACTGCGGGCTGCGGGAGCACGGGGGCGGGTGCCGGGATGACGGTGCGATGCGGTGTGCTCGTGGCAGGCTGTGTCAGGTCTTCGGTCCGGGCCGCGCCGTTGAGGGCGGAGGTGCTCTGGTTCTCGAAGAAGCGGAGCATTTCGACGGGGAACGGCATGACGAGTGTGCTGTTCTTCTCGGCGGCGACGTCTACGACGGTCTGTAGCAGACGCAGCTGGAGTGCGCCGGGGGTATCGGCCATGACGCCGGCGGCCTGGGAGAGTTTCTGGGAGGCCTGGTACTCGCCGTCGGCGGCGATGACGCGGGCTCGGCGCTCGCGTTCGGCCTCGGCCTGCTTGGACATGGAGCGCTTCATCTGGTCGGGCAGGGCGATGTCCTTGATCTCGACCCGCTCGATGCGCAGGCCCCAGGGTTCCTCGGTGGGCTCGTCCATGACTTTCTTGAGAGCGGCGTTGATGTGGTCGCGGTCGGAGAGCAGGGTGTCGAGGTCGGCGCGTCCGATGACGGAGCGCAGCGAGGTCTGGGCGATCTGGGAGACGGCGTTGGCGTAGTCGTTGACGTTGACGAGTGCCTTGACGGGGTCGATGACCCGGAAGTAGACGACGGCGTCGACCGTGACGGTGACGTTGTCCGCAGTGATCGCTCCCTGCGGGGAGACGCCGAGGACCTCGGTCTGCACCGAGACCTTCCGCATCCGGTCCCCGATGGGGCGGATCATCCGCAGGCCGGGCCCACGGATGTCGGGCAGCAGCCTGCCGAACCGGAAGACGACGCCCCGTTCGTACTGCTGGACGGGGCGCACGCTCAGCGCCAGCAGCGCGAGCCCTGCCGCCGCCAGGATGATGATCAGCGCGATCAGTACGGTCATGGTGAACACGTCCTTCTCTGGTGCGAATGTCTGTCAGGGTGTGGTCCCCGCAAGCGTGCCGGGTCCGTCGACGGGGGCCGGCGGGTGTTCGAGGACGGCCTCACGTTCAGGGAGCGAGGCCGTAGGCCGGCGGCAGCGGGTTCACCGCGGCTGGCGTTGGGACTGACGATCGGCCCCGCAGCGCCCCGGGCATTCGCGGGCCCGGTGCAGTTCGGCGACGTGATGGCGTCGGCGCTGCGGGGGCGGTGCCCGCGGGGGCGTTTGCTGGGCCTAATGTGTCAGGCCGGCTCGCGGGGGAGGAGGCCGACGGTGTAGCCGTCGTCGTCCACGACCGGCCAGGCTTCCAGGTGGCGGATCCGCATGGCGGTCGCGGCGGTGGCGGCAGGCATGCCCGCGTGCGCGAACGGGCCGCGGTCGTGGACGATGTCGGCCACCGAGGTACTGCCGGCGTCGTTGGCCCGTCGGTAGGGGCCGAGCTGCTGGCTGGTCAGCAGGCCCGTGCAGCGGCCGTCGTGCCCGCGCACCAGTACGTGGCCCACGTGGGCGCCGCGCAGGATGTCGATCGCCGTGTCGACGAGGACGTCGTCACTGATCTGCAGGTCCGGCAGGCCCATGCGGTCGCGGACGGTGGCGCGGTCGTCTACGGCGCGGACGTCGACGGGCTGGTCGTCGGCCGCGGCGACCGCGGGGGTGTCGCGGACCGGCGCGGCGTGCGCTGTTTGAGCTGGGCCGGCAGTGGCCGCCGGGAAGAGCTGGTAGGCGGTCATCGGCCTGCTCCTGCCGGGAGGTGCTCCGTCGGCCGTTCTGCCAGCAGGGCGCTGGCGGTGCGGGTGTTGGCTGGGTCGGCCGCAGCGGCCATCAGATCGGCGGCGTCGGCCGGGTCGGTGTCCGGGGGGATCATCAGCAGGTCCAGGCGGCGGGGTGCATAGGAGCGGACCATGATCTCGTTGGGGTCCTGTTCCTCCAGGAACCAGCCGGCATGGACGACGTGTCCGGTGACCGGGATCCGCGGGGGGATGGTGGGCCAGTGCGTGGGATTCAGGGTGACCCGGGTGACCCGGCCCCAGCGTTCGTCCAGTCCCTTCGCCAGGGAGGGGAGTTCGGCGGGGAGGTCGTGCGAGCGGGGCCACCAAGCGCCGTCCAGGCGGCCTGCGGCGGTGTCATCCGGCGTGAGCGACAGCCGGAGTTGTGCTGCGGGTGTCCGTGGCGCCGTCGTCTCACGGTCGAAGGTCACGTTCATGTCCTGGACCTGTCCCCGGGTCCATTCGCATGGGCCCGGCGTTGTCGGTCTCCGGAGACGAAGCCGGTTCGGGGACCGGCATGCGATGTGCCTTCGGTGACTCCCACGCTACTCCGGTGCGGAGCCCGACCCGCCATGGCCGCGGGGCCGGCTGCGCGTGCCGCTCTGCGCGGATTGCCCGTCGCCTGCGTGTCGGCGGAGGGCGCCGACTGCGGGTGTGGTGGAGTGGGTGGCTGTGGCAGAGGCTGATGGGGGCTCCGGCAGGGTCCGGGTGGACCGGTCGGAGGGGTTCGGTGAGCGGCTGCTCGGTGTGCTGCTGGACCGGGCGCACGAGATGCCGCCGCAGCTGATCGCCCCGCTGATCGCCGAGGAGGTCGCCATCGTCGGGGGCCGGGAGGTCTCGATCCTGCTGCAGGACTACGAGCAGCTGATGCTGGTTCCGCTGCGCGGGCGCCGGTTGAGGGTGGGGGAGCCCCAGCCCATCGACGCTTCCCCCGCCGGTACGGCGTTCCTGCGCGCGGCGGCGGTCGAGGTGGCGCAGCCCGACGGGGTGCGGATGTACCTTCCGCTGCTGGACGGCAGCGACCAGGTGGGGGTTCTCGCCCTGACGCTGGACACCGTGGACGACGACGACCGGCGGCTGCTGCGGCGGCTCGCCGGACTGGTGGCCGACATCCTGGTCACCAAGAACGGCTATACCGACGAGTTCTTCAGGGCGCGTCGCCTCTCGCCGATGTCGACCGCCGCGGAGATCCAGTGGTCGTTGCTGCCGCCGCTGACGATGTCCACCCCGCAGGTCGAGGTCGCCGGGATCCTGGAGCCCGCCTACCAGGTCGCCGGTGACAGTTTTGACTACGCGCTCAACGGCGACATCCTGCACGTGGCCGTGATCGACGCGATGGGCCACGGACTGGACGCGGCGGTGATGGCGACGGTCGCCATCGGGGCCTACCGCCACTCCCGGCACTCGGGCATCGCGTTGGCCGAGACGTATGCCTTCATGGACACGGCGATCGCCGACCACGATGTCGTCCAGCAGTTGAAGGGCCCCACGACGTTGCCGGTCGGCTTCGGCGGGGAGCAGCCACGGATCAGCGAACAGCTGCTGCAGCGCGGTGACCGGGTGCTCTTCTTCACGGACGGGCTTGTCGAGGAGCACCTGGCCGGCGGTGAGCAGTTCGGCGAGGAACAGCTGATCGAGATCGTCACGCGGGTCGGGCGGGCGGAGGTCGGTGTGCGTTCGATGGTGCGGGCGCTGTCCCACACCCTGAAGCGGGAGCGGGGCGGGGCCACCAGTGACGACGCGACGCTCTTCCTGGTCGAGTGGCGCGGCGGCAGCGCCGACCACCTCGCGACGGCCTCCTGGGACGACGGCCGCAGCATCCCTCCCGGAGCGGCGGGCAGCAGCCGGGACCAGGACCCGATCGCCTGACCCGGCCCTGGCACCGCCTGGGTCGGACGTACCTTCGCCACTGTTCCCAACCCTGACGGAACGCCCAGGACTCGAAGTCGGCTACGACGCTCAGCCATGCCGGTATCCTGCTCCGGAGCCGCCGCTCCGGCGTCTCTTGCACCCTTGCCTGGCCGGTCAACCCCTTCCCGGTCGGGTAGGCGAGCCCGGCCCTGGGCGAGTCCGTCGGCCGAGGTCTGGCGTTCCGCTGCCTTCGGGCCGCCCGTCAGTCGGCGAGGCGTTCGGACGGGCGTGGTGGCTGGTCGTGGCCGGTGCGACGGTGCGGGACGGCTCCGGCACCGCCCCTGGCCGGTCAAGTGCTGGAGGGGGCGGGAATTGCAGTGCCTCATCGGCGAGGGCTGCGCCAGGCAAAGCATCGCCCCGAGGCCCTCTGCCTCCGCCGCGGGACAGGGTAGGGCGGCCTCGCCGTCTCCTGTGAACGGGCCGGCGGTGCCCCCGTCCGCGGCGTCGCTCGAACGGGTGGCCGCCGCTTCGTTCCCGGCGCGTCCGTGCCGCGCGTGGGTGCTCGCGCGGTACCTCTCCTCTGCATACGTACCGACTCGTCGAAACAGGCACTTATGACCCTTCGTCGCCTGGCCCAGGCTGCCCTGGTCCTTGCCCTCACCTGTCCCGCCGTCCCCGCGTCCGCGTGGGCCGCACCGGCCCCCGCCGTCACCCGCGCCGTCCTGCAGCCCCCGCTCTCCGTCGCCGACTTCCCGCCGCAGGTCGAACGCGCCTGCCACATCTGGGAGGACCTCACCTGGCCGACCAACCCCCGCCCGGTCGACTTCCGCATCCCCGGACCTGCGTACATTCGCGGCGGCAACCCCTACGGCAACCGCAGCGGCGATCTCCCCGGCGGTGGCGCCTACCACGAGTACGACGTCAACCCGCGCCCCACGCCTACCACCCACCGCGACGCCGAGCGCCTGGTCCGCGACGAGGCCACCGACCAGGTCTGGTACACCGACGACCACTACACCAACTTCCTCGAGATCTCGGACGGTTGCTGACGTGAACACCGCCGCCTCCGCCCCGTCCGGTGGCGGCGACGGTGTGCTCGGCCCCCTCCAGTGGGACCTCCTGCCGAACCGACCCTGGGCCGCGCTCACCGCCGAAACCCGAACACTGCGCCTCGTGCGCGGCGAACACTGCCGCACCGTCCCCACACTGCTGACCGAATGGGCCCGCAGCCTCGCCTTCCCCGACTACTTCGGCCACAACTGGGACGCCTTCGAGGAATGCCTCACCGACGCGGTCCACCCTCCCGGCGCCGCACCGGCTGCCGGCCTCCTGGTGGTGGTCACCGCCGCCGAATCCCTCCTCGCCGACGAACCACCCGCGCGACTCGCCCTGTTGCTGAGAATCCTGGACGCGGTCGCCACCCCCGCACCCGGCACCAACACCCTGCTCAGGGTGCTCTTCACCACGAGCGCCACCACCACTGCGGACACCCGCCGCCGCCTGCGCGCAGCCGACCACGAGAGCTGAGCCCGCTCCAGCCGTCCGCGCCGCCCGACCCTACCGACCCGGGACTGCCCGGCGCGAACTGGTCCCCACCGGCCGGCTGCCCGGGCCAGCCCACCACCTGCCGCTCCGTCCCGGCGGCCACGAGTGCCGTGCCGCCCGGCCCGGCCGCGGGCCGGTCCGCATCCCGGCGGGGGTTGGTTCGTTGGACTGATCATGTCCGTCACCGCCTTCTCCCGAGCTTCGTCCCGTGCCCGTGTCCTGGCGCTGCTGCCGGTTCCGCGCGCGGGTACCGAATCCGCCGCGTACCTGGGACTGCTGCCGCAGTCGTCATCTCCCGTCCCGGCGATCGTGGCCGGTCCTGTGCCGGACGCGGATCCGCCGCTGTTCGCGGAGCTGGCCGACCTGTGGGAGGCATTCGGCCGCAGCGTACCGACCCGCCCCGACCCGCAGTGGGACGCTCTTGTCCAGCCACCGTGCACCGGCCGGCTCCGGGGCTGAACCGATCACCTTCCACCACCCCCGGGGCAGGACCGTTTCCCCGGCCCGATCAGCTCGTTGTTCCTGTCGGCGCCTCTAACCAGGGCAGCGTCTGCCCGCCCCGGCCGGCCGTGACGAACCCCCACGGTCTCCCGGCCCGGCGGTCAGAACCCGGGGGAGTCCGGCGGGTACACCCCGCCGGTCTCCCGGGCAGCCACCCGCAACGGGCCTTCTCCTACTGTGAGTTCTGGATTTGGACCGAGGTCTGAGCGGGGTCTGCAAGGAGAGCCTTCGGCGCTCCAGTGCCTCCAACCAGCGCCTTTCGATGCGGAGTCCCATCAAATACTCCCTCCCCCAAGGGCCACGCTGCCGGATGCGGCTCGGGGCAGGCAGCCCAGCCCATCAAATCTGACAAACCGTCAGCTAAAACCAGTCTAGGCGGGGAGACCGAGACGCGGGAGCGATGGGGGCACCGTCATCGCCGGCTACCTCGTCGCGCGCGTCAAGCCCGGGCAGGGCGGTCGCCGATCCCAGGGCCGCCCACAACCCCCCCCGCCCCACCCAACGTTCCGCCACCACCATCCCGCAGCGCTGCGCCCCCGACCAGCGGATCACCAAACACACCGCGGACGCCACCGCGCCACGACGACCCGCAGCCAAAGGAGTGATCGGCTGTGCCGGTGGTGTTCTGCAGCCCTGCCGGGCGTGCCGCCCCGGACCGGACCGAGCTGCCCGTAAGGTCAGGGCGGCCGGGTACAGATCCTTGTCTGCGTCTTGGCCGGCCCCGGCCGACGGATACGTCGATGTGCCTGGACAGGACGCCCGGCAGGCGGACCGAGACTCCGGAGGAGTGAGTGATGACTGCTTCCGGCACCGGCCCACGCGCGATCCCCGCGTCCGGGTGGGACCCCCGCCTGTACTGGCTGTGGATCCTCTACAACACACTCGCGTTCGTCACCGTCCTGACTGTCGGATTCCTCCTCGCGGTCCTGGGCAGCAACGTCTTCCACCTGTCCCTGGCCAGCGGCCGCACCCTGGTGGCACTGCTGATCGCCACCCTGGGCGCCATACTGTTCGGCGGCGTCCTCGGATCCCTGCAATGGCAGATCGTCAGACAGCGCGTCCCGGTGACCCGCAAGGCATGGATCACCGCCAACATCGGACCCGCCCTCCTCGCCTGGCTGCTCGTCATCATGCCCGCAGTCATCGACGCCCAGAACACCGACAAGAACGCCTCCACCGCCTACCTGCTGGCCGCCAGCCAGTCACTCGCCCTGGGACCGCTACTGGGCCTGTCACAGTCGACGGTGCTCCGCCCCGTCACCCGCCGCTGGGGCTGGTGGATCGGCGCGAACCTCGCCTCCTGGCTCATCGTCGACGCCCTCGTCCTCCTGCTCGCCCACTTCGCAGCCGGTCCCGACGTCATCACGGCCGACGGCTCCATCGCCGAGGTCTACCTAACCCTGATCGCCACCACCCCCCTCACCGGCCGCGCCCTGCTCTGGGTACTGGCCCCCTCCGCCCTGACCCCCACCCCGCGACCCACCTGACAAGCCAACCGCCATCCAGCCCGCCGACCGACCACCACACCTGCCCGGCCTACGGCACGGAAGGCCCCACCCCACCAGACACCCGACCCCGCCGCCGCACCGCGGCCGAGGCCGTCCCGCGAGCCCGCCCGCCCGCTGCCCTGGGCCGTCCGCTGCTCCGCGGTCCGGCTCGTCCCGCGCGCTCCGATGGCCATCTCCGGACTGCCGGGTTGCTGGGCTGGCCTGCACAGTCGACGCCCGGCCCGGCCCGGTGGTCGGCCGGGGCAGGCGCACTCGTCCCGGGGCCGTGGGGCCTGTCCGTTCGCCGCGCGCCTTGGCTGCCGACACTCCTGTGGCTTCGGGCGCGGGCCGCCGCCGGCTCGAGCTTCGCCCGGCCGGCCTGCTCGCCGTGTGCTCTGCCGTCGCGGGTCGCTGTTCCGGGTCATCGTCGCGGCCCCGTCACTCGGCCGCCCGCTGGTCCGGGCCCGCGATCCGGGCTGTCGTGGCATACCGAGGCGCGGGACATGAGGTCGAACATCATTCGACCTCGGGATCACCGCCCTGTCGCTCGCAGCCGAAGACCCCGACAACGGTCAGCTTTCCCGGCAGGTCGGGGTCCTTGGCCGAGCCGAGGAGGGCGCACTGCCAAACGGTGTCGGACGCCGAGTCCTTGATGCTTCCGGCGCCTTCGTAGCCGGCCGGGCCGCCTGTGCAGCCCGACCCGGCCACACGGTTGATGTCATCGACCAGGACCGCTTCGCAGGTGTAGGAGGGTTCCGGGGCGGCGCTCGCCGGGCCGACGGCGGACAGGGCAGCAGCGGCGAGAATCGCAAGCATGACCGTGCCGCGCGTGATGCAGCTACGCACGTCTTCTCCTAAGTGCAGTGGGCGGATGCGGGTAGCCCTGATCCAATCAGTCACACCGCGTGGCAGGCCCGAATTCACCGCGTGGTGGGCGTTTCACCGAACACCACCCGCTGCGCCACCCGGTGATGGTCCGGGCGCTCGCGCAGGACTGCTACCGGCAGACGGAGCAGGCGCTGCGCGAGGCCGCCCCGGGCATCGCCGCGACCTGCCGACCAACCGGCTCCCCGGTCGGCAGGGGCGCCGGCGTCCAGCCGCCCCCGGGCCGCACTCCGGGGGCGGAACCCCTGTCCTCGGCTCCACGGTGTCGGCGGCGGCTGGAATTCCTGGATCTGTCGGGCCGGGGCGGTCCGGGATCGCCCGCGCCCGGTCCGCTGCCGTCGTTCCACCCCCGTTCCCGCTCGCCGCGCCGGGCTGCTGCCGGCGCTGCCCGAGCCGCCCCTGGGCCTGCCGGCCCGCTTGCCGGCCCGGCCGCGGTCTACCAAGACGGCGGCGGCGCGACTCGCGTCCGCCTCTGGGCGGTCCTGCGTCCGGGTGATTGCCGGCACTTCCGAGCCGGCTTCGTTCGTGTGCGCCGCTAGGTTGCTGGGCGACCCGCTGAGGCTTTCCCCGGAGGACACCGATGGCCATCCCCGCCCTGGACCACTCGACGACCCGCTACTCCCTGCCCCACGCCTACTGGATGGCGCGGGCCGCCGGCCTGGCCTCGCTGGATCGTGGCGGTATCGAGGAGGCGGCCAGGGCCTGGGGCTTCGAGGAGGTCAGGCACTTCGAGTCGACGCACCAGATGCCGTTCCCGATCGAGGACACCCAGGCCTACGTGATGGCCGGCGACCGCATGATCGTCGTCGGGTTCCGGGGCACGGAGGTCCTCAAGATCTACGACTGGCTCACCGACGTCGACACCCCGCCCGTCCCCGGGCTGGCCGACAAGGGCTTCGTCCACTACGGCTTCCACCAGGCCCTGCAGTCCGTTTACCCCCAGATCCGCGACACCGTCAAGGAGTTGCGCACCGATGGGCAGAGCGTCTGGTTCACTGGCCACAGCCTCGGCGGCGCCCTCGCGATGCTGGCTGGCAGCAAGTTCTACTTCGAGGAGCCGCAACTCCTCCCCGACGGCGTCTGCACCTTCGGCCAGCCCCGCACCTGCGAACGCCTCCTCGCCGGCGCCCACAACACGGCCTTCAGAAACCGCTGCTACCGCTTCGTCAACAACAACGACATCGTCCCCCACCTCCCGCCGGGGCCCCTCTTCACCCACGTCGAGGCACTGCGCTACTTCGACGCCGACGGCAGGATCCACGAGGCCATGCCCCTGCTGGCGGGCTTGAAAGACCGGGCCAAGGGGGTGAGCGCCGACCTGTTCGCCCCCGAGACCGACGCCGTCAAGGACCACCACCTGCCCAACTACCTCGCCGCGTTCGAGAAGAACCTCGTCACGGCCGCCTGAGCTCAACCGGTGCGAGGTGCGGTGCAGACCCGGAGCAGGACGCGACGCGGCCGGTGTATGGACGGGAGCCACGCGACTCGGGACTGCCCGCACACCGGACACCCACTCCGCCCTGCACCTCCATCGCTGCCCAGGTACCCGAGGCGGCTCCTCCCGGCTCCTGGCCACGCCGTCTGCGAAGTTCCCGCAGACATCCCGCGACCCGACTCTCTCCCCCTGATCTCCGCAGCCCACCACTGGACCTGCTCTTCGCCATCGACCAGGACGCGCCCACGGCCGCCGCGCCCGTTGAACCGGCAGGATCTGTCCGGCCAGTGCGCGCCGCACCGTGCTGCTTCCGGGAGCCGGCGGCCGGGGCGCGGGAGAGACGGGGTGCCAATCGAGCAGAGCAGACACCCGGCCCGGGCGGGTGCGCTGCGCATCGCGCCGGGGCCGGTCGTTGCGCGTGCCTGGTTCGGCTCCTGCGGGTCGGCTACCCCTGGCCGCCGCTGTTTCGTCGCACGCTTCGCCTGGGGGCACTGGCCCCGGTTGCTCGGCGGCGAAGCACCGGAGGCGCATGTTACCAAGCGTGCTCTTGCGGCTCCGCAGTGTTGCGAATGCGCTACACTTCGTACGCAATCTGTTTCGTCGTCGGGCCGCTGCTCCGTCAACTCCTTGCAGTTCGGAGCCCGTCCGCGCGTGCCGCGGGGGCGTCAGGCGTGCAGCGAGCTGGCGGTGGGCTACCTCTGGAGGAGCGGGACATGGCAACACTGCAGGAACTGACGGAACGCTGGGGCAAGGAGGTTGCGGTCGGCTACAAGGAAAACGGCAAGATCAGCGACCTCCGCTCCTACAACTTCCCGGACCGCTACCTCCGGCACTCCAACTTCGAAATCTGGCTCCACCCGACTGAGGACTCCGATACTTTCCGAAAGGATTCCTCGTTCCGATTCTCGGATACACGGAACTGAAATCGACCTCGACCGCACCGGTAGTTGCCACAGAGGAAGTAAGCCGCCACCAGGAACGGAGCAGTCGGGCCTGCCGCCCGGGTCTGCCGGTGGGGGAGACGCCGCCGGGCGGTGGCCCGCCCATGCGGCAGACCCAGTGCGATGTCGGGGCCGCCGGCGAACTGGGTGAGCAGCCCGCCGGCCGGCAGCCAGCAGTCCTCACCCGGGACGTCCTTCTCCCACGGCAGCCCGCACTCCTGACACCACGTCCCCGACCCGCTGGACCTCAGCGTCGGCCCGCAGCCGGGCCCAGACCGCCCTTCAGGCCGGCGGGCGCGGACTCCTCCTGCTCCCCCTGGCACTCCTTCCGGCGTTCCCCGTACCGCTCCTCCTGGCACTTCTCCTGTCTCTACCCCCACCTTGACTCGCGGATGGTATTCGTGCAGGTCAGAGCCCCTGTCGAGCAGGCCGGAAATTCCGACATCCCGCTGTGCACCTTTCTCCTGTTGTGGTGGGTGGTGGTGGCCGGTGTGCGTGGTCAGGACGGGCGGGCCTGCGGCGCTTGTGGTCGGGCCTGGCGACCGGCCCGCCGGGTTGATGCCCCGGCCGATCCGCGCGGCGGGCTGCCCGGGACGCCGCGGCCGGCGCCGCCGGACGCTCACGGAGTGCTGCTGGAGGTTCCACGTAGGTCATCCCGCACGCTCGCCGACTGGCATGAGCGCACCCGCGACCGCCCTCGCCCCGGCCGCCGGCGCCCCCCGGCACGCCCCTCCACCGGCGTTTTCGAGCGCCCCGGTCGGCGGCCGCGCCGCCGGTGTCCTGCGCCTGGCGGCCGGCACCGTCTGCGGCGGGCGCCGCCACGTCCGCAGGGTCGGCACGAGCCGCACCCGCCCCGGTGGTTTTGTTCACGCGTCTCAGCAACAGATGTTCACCAGAACTTACGAACATAGCCAGTCGGGAGGCCCGCGGCACTGCTGTGGCGGCCCGCGGCCCGGCGGCCCCAGCGCTGGGGCCCCTCCCACGTGAGCACCACCTCGCCCAAAGAGCCGGCCCCGCGCCCACCAGGGCGGGCGCCCGCCATCCCGACCATCCGAGCCTGCTCCATTCAGCATGGCTGCTGTCTCTTCGATGGCAATTTCCTGTGACGTTTGGTGACGGTCTCCTGAGCAGCTTCGAGGGAGAACGCGAGGGTTGGCTTCCGCTCGCGAAATTCCACGGGTGCACTCGCCCAGGAAGTAACTCCCAGTAATGGAAGATCGTTCAACTCTTTCCCATTGACGGTGCCCTGCCCCATTCGCCATGGCAGGCATCGGCGATTCGGTCTACGCTGGATGAGGAAAACTAATCTCATGTCTCGCGCATCTTCACAGTGAAGGACTGTCCAGTACGGGAAATCAGCCTCGACACCGGGAGCGATCTCGCCGCAGGATATCCTGGCCGCGCGAAGCACCCGCCGGGGGAAGAAGAAGGTGTGTTCCTGTCACTCGCTGGCGAATTAGAATCCGGGGCGAAGTAGAACCCGGGGATGCAGAGACAATTCAGCCCAAGGAGGGGCGACATGCCCCAGCAAACAGCATGGCGCTTCTGCAATAATTGCAGTGCGATGTTCTACGACGGCCCGGATAAAACTAAGTGTCCCGCAGGTGGCGGCCGCCACGTAGCAGCCGGTTACAACTTCTCGCTCCCGTACGATGTGCAGGGCACACCGACAGACCAGACCGCTTGGCGCTTCTGCGGCAAGTGCAAGGAAATGTTCTACGACGGGGACCAGGACAAGG
The DNA here is from genome assembly GCF_042669755.1 of Kitasatospora sp. NPDC057223. Classification (NCBI taxonomy): domain Bacteria; kingdom Bacillati; phylum Actinomycetota; class Actinomycetes; order Kitasatosporales; family Streptomycetaceae; genus Kitasatospora; species Kitasatospora sp. NPDC057223. Next base: position 31,709 of record NZ_JBHUWW010000085.1, read on the forward strand.
GCCGCTGCTCCGGAGGAGGTGGCCACGCAGCGGCAGGGTTCCAATTTGTCCTGCCGCATGATGTGCCCGGAACGGCGCGGACGCAGGACTCGTGGCGCTATTGCGGACAATGCCGCGCTTTGTTCTACGACGGTAGTCCGAAGAAGGGCGTGTGCCCCGCAGGTGGCGGTCACATCTCCGCAGGCTATAACTTCGTGCTCCCCCGTCTGCCCGACAAGAACGACCCCGTCCCCCCCGTCCCCATGGACGACTTCATCGCTATCCCCGCGGACGGCTGACCAAGGGCGCTCGGCGGCGTGCGGGTGCGGCGGGCCCGGACTTCTAAACGTAGCTCCTGACGCCACGACCCCTCACCTGACATCCCTTCCTGGAGCCCCTTTCGTTCTGTGGTGGGTGGGAGATGGGCGTGTCGATCGGTCGGGAGGGCCTGCAGCGCCGTGGTGGAGGTCGGCGGCCCGGCTCCGGGGGACTCTTCCGGCGGGTGGCTGCGGGGCGTGAGGCGGCCCTCTATCGAGTTTTTCCCTGCGGGTAGATCTCGGTGGAGAGTTCCCGCAGGTACTGCTCCACCGTGCCGGGGTCGCCGGTACGTACCCAGGTGTAGACGGCGGTGCGCGAGCGTCCGTTGAGGCTCTGCAGGATGTACCCGTCGACCAGGCCGCCGGCCCCTTCGCGCTCCCGGGCCACGACCTGCCGTGGCCGGTCCAACTCCTCGACCGGCACGAGGGCCTCGACGTCCTCGGTGTCCGGGCGGTCCCGGAACTGGTGCACCCACTGCGTCTGTATACCAACCACCCTTCCCATCTCTCGCTCGATCAACCATCCGTCCCGCGCACCGAGGCTGGCGGGCGGGACGGCGCCCTGGCCCCGCTGTCCGGTTGGCTGCTTCCCGCTGACTGGCCCGCCCGTCGCCGGGCCGTCCGGCGGCGGCCCCCCATGTTCCACCCCGGCCCGCTCCTGCCCGACGAGGCCGTGTCGGGGCGGGCTCGCTCTGGTTCGTCGGCCCCCGGTGGTGGTTGTTCGGGGTTGCGCCGGTGCGGCCCGGTCTGTGCCGGGCGGCTGTTTGCCCTCTCGTCATCGGGGTGCGGCGGACACCGATCGGCCCTGTGGCCTCGCGACGAGCGTGGACAGTGGGGCGGCCCTACTTGCCCGGTGTCCCGCAGTCGGTTCTCGGTTTCCAGTCACCAAGGCCGGTTGTGCCATTCGGCTTCGGGTATGCGCCCCTCGGAGGCATCGCTGCAGCTCTCGGCGCGGGCCTGGCCGACGAACACCGGTCGGCTCAGTACGACGTCTCCGGCGCGCTGGGCTCGGAGGATCACTCCGAGTTCCTCCCAGGCCAGTTCCCCGTAGGCGTAGTAACGCCGGCCGTGACCGCGGGCGCTCGCGTACTCGGTGAAGGCGTCGTCCAGTGCGGAGGGCACGCGTCCGACCAGGGGCAGTCCGTTCAGGGTGACCTGCGGACCGCGCAGTGCGTTGACGACCACGCAGGTCAGGCGTTCGGCGTCGTAGTACACCGTGAGCGGAGCGATGACTTCACCCACCCTCACACCTGGCACGGTCCGGCGCCACGCAGCTCACCCGCGTCCCCGCCGCATTCGCGGCGGGGGCGCGTTGCGTCCGCTGAGGAGCAGGCGGCACCTGCGGCGCGGAGCAGGGTGGTCAGGGGTTGCGGGGGTGGTTGAGTCGGGTGGGCGGTCCGAGGCCGAAGAAGTACGCGAGGGCATGGGGCGCGCTGGCGGGGTCGCGGGGCCGGGCGTCATAGCAGGTCCAGCTGCAGAAGGACGTGGGATTCCATTCGGTCAGCTGCCCGCATTCGCCGCAGGTCATGACCGGTGCCGCACGGCCGGCCGCCTGGTCTTCCATGGCGTTCACCAACTCTGCCCAGTCTCCCCGCCACAACGGTACGACGAGTACTGCCCGGCGACCTGGGCAATGCCCCCTCGTGTCGAACGGCTGCCGGGCGGGCCGGCATCGGGCAGCCCCTTCTCTTCCAGCCGTGCCGCCGCGGCCCAGCGCGCTCCAGCCCTGCTCCGCGCTCTGTGCTGCGAGGACACCCTGAGTGAGGACACTTGCCCTTGTTCGAATAAGCGTTCGATACTGGGAGTGTGTCCACCGTCGTACCGCTCTCCCGCCCCCGCTCCAGTCCCGGACTGCCGCCGGGGGACGTGGTGTGCGCGCCGGCGGAGCTGCTGTCCGGCCCGGGCCGCTGCTGGGCGGCGGAGCGGCGGTGGCGGCGGGTGGAGATCCGTCTGGGCGGGCGGTGGCGGCCGGCGGTGGTGGAGCGCTGGCGCCTGCACCAGGGTTCGATGAGGTGGGTGGCCCTGGTCCGCTGGGGAGCCGGCACCCGGGAGCGGGCCTGGGTCCTGTACGAGCCGGCCACCGTCCGCCAGGCGCCCCGCCCCGCGGACGCGATCACGGACACCCGGGGCACGGCCGCTCTCACGGTCCCGGCGGTGCCGCTGCCCCGTCCGGGCTGAGATGCCCCCGACGCCCCGCCCCATCCCGCCGCCTGCGGGCTATGCCCCTCACCTGGACGCCAAGCTGCTGCCGGACCTGGCGGTGGCGGGTGTGCCGGACCACGGGGTGGCGTTGTGGCGGGTCGTGGAGGTGCGGGTGGGCGGCTTCTGGGTTCCCGGGGTGCTGAGTGCGTGGCGGTGCCTGCCACTCGGCTGGGCCGGCCACGTCCGCTGGAGCCCGGGCGTTTACGGCGAGGGGTGGGTCCTCTACGAGCCGTGGTGCCTGCGCCCGGCGGTCCTCCTCCACCCTCCGCCGGTGCAGGCCGCGGTCCTTGCCGGCCGCCGGCCCGGCCAACCCGCCCCACCCCTCGCCCCGCCCACGTCCCCACCACCCCTGCTCCCGGCGGGATGACCCGAAGGGCCGCCGCGCGCCGCGGGCCGGGCCCGCACCGAAGCTAAGAGGATCGCCCATGCCCCCGCCCTGCCCATCCCCGCCGGCCTCCTGGACCTGCGACGCGCCCGCGACGCGGCCTGGGCCGAACTCAACCAGTACGTTGCCGAGACCGAGGCCCTGCGCCGCGAGCAGTACCCCGACCCCGAGCAGACCGGCGTGCGGGGCAGGTGGGAGGGCCCGTCCTGGAATGCGCGGGCGCCATCGACCCGGACACCGTCCCCGTCCTGCGCAACGCGGTGCAGGACGCGCTCGCGGCCCGCCCGGCCCCGCCGATGCTGGTGATCGACCTGGGCGCCGTTACCTTCTGCGACTCCATCGGCCTCAACACCCTGCTGCGCGCACGCACCGACGCCGCCCGCCAGGGCACGGCACTGCACCTCACCCGCCCGGCCCACATCGTGGCCCGGATGCTGGAGATCACCGGCACCGACCAGGTCTTCACCATCGACCAGGACGTGCCCGCCTCGCGCACCGCACCTCCTGCCCGACCGGGAGGGTCTCCCCACGGCCTCGTCCGCCCGCCGCCAGGGCTCACCGGGCGGGCCTGCGCAGCTGCCTCACGCCCCGCCGGCCGGACCGGTGAGCCGCCGGCCCACCGGTGAGTCCGGCGCGTGCGCAGTACTGCGACACCGCCTGCCGTACCGGCACCACGAAGCCACTCCTTCTCCCCACAGCCCGCTGTGCCGAGGAGAAGCCGCCGTTGCCCCGGGCCGCCCCAGCACGCCGACCAGCAAGCGCGCGAGCGGAGCGTCGCCTGCAAAACTAGGCTAACGAAAACAACCTCAACCACGGACCCCGGAGCCGTCGAATGCTGGGAGTGCCACAGGAAACGAGACTTCAGCGAAAGGAGTCACTGCGCTGCCCCGAAGCATCGAAGAAGCGACGCCTCTTCGGCAGCTGAATCCAGGAAATTTCCAGTTTCACCGCCGACAGCGTCCACGTATACGCCACCACCCCCTCCCCAACACTGCAGACAAGCACCATGTGGACCAACGAACCGCAGACCGCCAGGCCGGGAGCAGCACGCGGCGTGATGGTTGCTGTAACCATCCGTGACCACCACCAGCACAGCCCACACGGACCGACAAAAACCGCTGCGCCCCAGGGCAGCAGCCCGAGATCGAGTGCACAGGCCGTTCAGTACAGGCCGACTGTCTTAGCCACGAATCCGTCCTCCGCCCATGTCGCAGGTCCTGCACGGGCCGAGGAAGATTGATGGTAGGGACCGATGAGCTACCTCTGAACTACTCCCTGCCAGCACTTTATGCGGCGTGCCCGGGGGCCGACGTGACAGGGGCCGACGTGACACGGCGCACAGAAAGAGAGTCGTCATGTCCAACTATTTCACCTGGCCGTTAAGGTTCAGGTCCGTCAATTACCCGCAGCGGTTTATTCGGCATCAAAATTTCCTGGCCTTCCTCGGGGAGGACCTTGCCGGGACCGCAGCAGCCAGGGACGGAATCTTCTGGCTCGTCCCTGGACTTGCCGATGAACGGTTCTACTCGATCCAGGCGACCGGCAGCCTCCCCGGAAAATTTTACCTGCGCCACCACGAATTCCGCCTGAAGCTACAAGAGTTCCATCCGGGCGACACCCAGTTCGCCAAGGACGCAACCTTCGAGCTGACGCCCCCGCTCGCAATAGACGACATCGAGAACAACGGCATCTCCCTCCGCTCCTACAACTTCCCGGACCGCTACCTCCGGCACTCCAACTTCGAAATCTGGCTCCACCCGACTGAGGACTCCGATACTTTCCGAAAGGATTCCTCGTTCCGATTCTCGGATACACGGAACTGAAATCGACCTCGACCGCACCGGTAGTTGCCACAGAGGAAGTAAGCCGCCACCAGGAACGGAGCAGTCGGGCCTGCCGCCCGGGTCTGCCGGTGGGGGAGACGCCGCCGGGCGGTGGCCCGCCCATGCGGCAGACCCAGTGCGATGTCGGGGCCGCCGGCGAACTGGGTGAGCAGCCCGCCGGCCGGCAGCCAGCAGTCCTCACCCGGGACGTCCTTCTCCCACGGCAGCCCGCACTCCTGACACCATGCCCTCGACCCGCTGGACCTCGGCCCAAACCTGTTGCGGTGGCCGCTCGATCAGTTGGTGCCGGACCGCCATGGCTCCTCCAAGTGAGTTCGTCCAGATGCTGCACCGGGGATCTGTAGGCCCCTGCTCGGTACTGGAAGGGTCATTCACGCCTCAGTCGTTGAAAGAGCCCCGCCAACCGGCGTGAACAGGGGACCCGTTGGCGGGGCCGGACCGACCGCATCCTGAGCCACCGCGCCGATCACCGCCTGCTTCGCTCTTTCGTACGAGCGGTTCACCCGGGCCGGTCCTCCGAGCCGGGTGCCGCGTTGTCGTCACCGCCCCCGGCCCCGAGCAGACCGGTCGCCTCGAACCTGTGCTGCGCGCTGATGCGAGGCAGTTCGGTGCGGGCGAGGCGGGTGACCAGAGGGGCCAGGCCGGCTCGAACGGGCTGGACAGCCCGGAGCCACGCGGGGACGTAGACCGCCGGGGAGCGCCGCTCCACGGCCCGGACCATCCGGGCGGCGACGGTATCCACCGGGTAGACCTTGCGGGCCGGGCCGGGGCATGTGGGCCCGCAGCTCCCGCAGGACCGTGTGCCGATCGGCGTCGCGGGATCATGTCGGTGTCCGTCCAGTTCAGGTAGGCGATCCCCACCGCTACGCCCTGGTGCGCGAGCTCCGCCTGCAGGGCACCCGGCATCGTCCTCGGCGACGATGGCGAATACGTCCCGGGCTAGATGGTCGGTGTCCTCGCCGCACACCGCTCCTGGGATCGCTTCCCGCCTCCGCCGCAGAACCCCCGCTGACCCGCCCGGCTGTGACGCCGCTGCGCCGCCGGGTTTATGGC
>NZ_JBHUWW010000086.1:0-37159 GCF_042669755.1 Kitasatospora sp. NPDC057223
GGGCAGCGCGGCAGGGCGCCGGCCCGGCCCGGCGTGGCGGTCGCGCCGCCGGCCGGGGCGCCGGCGGCGACCGCCCAGCCCCAGCGCCCGGTGTACTCCGCCGCCGCCTGGAACGCGGTGGCGCGGGTGCGGCGCCGGGTGCCCCGCGGTGCCAGTCGCAGGTGCCCCAGCCGAAGATCGCCGAACAGGTTGTCCATGCCTCCCCCAACAGGTTCTCGTTGCCGGTGGTTACGGGATCGTGACAGTGCGTCGATTGTCCGATGTGGTGCGCGTGGTGCGGGGACGGCGCGCAGTGAACGGCGCGCGCCAGTTGGTGCGTCGCGATCCGGGGTCCGGCTTGCGGCGGCCGGGGCGGATGGCGGATCGTCGGGGGCGGGCGCCGCCCCGGCCGGGCCGGGGTGTCAAACTCGCCTGGGACTGCTGAGGGTTGCCGTGCCGGGTGAAGCGTCGGTGGTGACTTGGCGGCCTGCATATGCCGCTGCGGCCGGGCTACCAGTGAAGCGTGTGCGGACTGGACGCGGTTCACCCGTGGGGGTGGCGAAAGGTGGCGTTTCCCCGGCGATGCTCCCCCGGATGGTCGAAAGAGCGTTACGTTCAGCTCACTGACCGCGACCAGTCATGCACCCGGTGATTCACTCCGGCCCTTTCGGGGACGGGAGTTGGGGATTCGGCGAGCAGCTCGCCGGTCGGTGGCACGCCAGTGCGAGAGCAGTACGGCAGTGGTACGGCGGCAGTGCCGCGGTACGGACAGGTACGGCACGTCTAGGAATCGCCCGCGACCGTCGGGCATCACGAGCGGGGCCCCGTGGGCGGGGCCGGGCGGATGGGGACGTTCCCATGGCAGAGAAGCAACCGAACGAGAAGCTGACCTCGTGGTTCGGCCGAAGCGGCTGGTCCAAGGGCGAGTTGGCCCGGCAGGTCAACCGCAGGGCCCGGCAGATCGGGGCGCACCACGTCTCCACCGACACCTCCAGGGTGCGCCGGTGGCTGGACGGTGAACAACCGCGCGAGCCGATCCCGAAGATCATGTCGGAGCTGTTCTCCGAGCGCTTCGGCTCGGTGGTCTCCATCGAGGACCTCGGCCTGCGCGCGGCCATCCCGGTCTCCACCGTGGGCGGCGGTGTCGACCTGCCCTGGAGCGCGCCGCAGACCGTCCAGCTGATCAGCGAGTACTCGCGCAGCGACCTCATGCTCAACCGGCGCGGCTTCCTGGGCACCTCGCTCGCGCTGACCGCCGGAGCCGCCCTGATCGAGCCGATGCAGCGCTGGTTGACCCCGGGCCCCGGTGGCGCGCCCACCCCGATCCTGACCGCCGCCAACGGCGGCGAGCCGTTCAGCGGCCGGCTCTCCGAGCCGGAGCTCGAACTGCTGGAGCAGACCACGGTGATGTTCCGCCAGTGGGACGCGCAGAACGGCGGCGGCCTGCGCCGCAAGGCGGTGGTCGGCCAGCTGCACGAGGTCACCGACCTGCTCCAGGAGAGCTACCCGGAGCAGACCACCCGCCGGCTCTTCCGGCTCACCGCCGAACTCGCCCACCTCGCGGGCTGGATGTCGTACGACGTCGGCATGCACCCGAGCGCGCAGAAGTACTACGTCCTCGCGCTGCACGCCGCCAAGGAGGCCGGCGACCGCCCGTTCGGCGCGCTCATCCTCACCGACATGAGCCGGCAGATGATCCACCTCAACCGGGGCGAGGACGCCCTGGAACTCATCCACCTCGCGCAGTACGGCAGCCGCGACACCGCCACCCCGAAGCAGCAGTCCCTGCTCTACGCGATGGAGGCACGGGCCTACTCGACGATCGGCGAGATCAACCGCTGCGCCCGCGCCGTCCGGCTGGCGGAGGACACCTTCACCGACATCCGCGAGGGCGACAACGACCCGGACTGGCTCAAGTTCTTCTCGGCGGCCGAGCTCAACGCCGAGAACGCCCACTCCTACCGCGACCTCGCCTACCACTCCAGCCGCAGCGACCTCTACGCTTCGATGGCGGCGCCGGTGATGGAGCGCGCGGTCGACCTCTTCCGCCAGGACGAGGACCACGTCCGCTCGTACGCCTTCAACCTGGTCGGCATGGCGAGCGTGCACCTGCTGCAGAACGAGCCCGAGCAGGCCGCCGTGATGGCCGGGCAGGCGGTGGACATCGCCACCAAGGTCCGCTCGGAGCGGCTCAACACCCGCGTGCGCAAGACCTCGGAGGCGGCCAACCGCAACTTCCGCGGCGTCCCCGGGGTCAGCCGGCTCGCCGACCGCGTGGTGCAGGAGATCCCCGAGTTCGCGTCGGCGGTCTGACCGCCGGCCCCGCCCGGGCGTACGGATCCGGCCACCGGAGCCCGTCGATACGCAATCGTCACCGACCGTGGAGGCCCTCCGCCTCCACGGTCGGTGATCGTTTGGGCACTCCTCGTGCTGTGCGGCCGTACGGTAACCCATGTCCTGTCATGGCACGGCCGTAGTTCACGTCGGCGTAACCCTGGCGTTCGCGACGTCACGGCAGCGAAACACCCAGCCGCATCGGCCGAAACCCGCCTTCGGCACTCTCCTCAACAACGCCGACATCCTGGGTGGCACGGGACAGGTACCCACGGGTGGAGCGGCATTCATTCACGAGGAGACGCCGATGCCGGACGGCTTCAGCGCAGGCGATACCGCCTTTGTGCTCATCAGTGCGGCCCTGGTCATGTTGATGACCCCGGGCCTGGCCTTCTTCTACGGAGGCATGGTCAGGGTCAAGAGCACGCTCAACATGCTGGTCATGAGCTTCATTTCGCTCGCCATCGTCAGCGTGCTCTGGGTTCTCTACGGCTACACGCTCAGCTTCGGCCCCGACGCGGGAGCCGGCCTGATCGGCAACCTCGACTACCTGGGGATGAAGGGCATCGGGCTGAACGACCTGACCGGCAGCATTCCGGTCACCACGTTCGCGGTCTTCCAGCTGATGTTCGCCATCATCACCCCCGCCCTGATCAGCGGTGCGATCGCGGACCGGGCCAAGTTCGGCGCCTGGGCGCTGTTCATCGCCCTCTGGGTGACGATCGTCTACTTCCCGGTCGCGCACTGGGTCTTCTTCTTCGACAAGGGCAACGGCGGCTGGCTCGGCGACCGCAACGGCGTCATCGACTTCGCCGGTGGTACCGCGGTCCACATCAACGCCGGTGTGGCCGGCCTCGCCCTCTGCCTGGTGCTCGGCAAGCGCGTCGGCTTCAAGCGTGACCCGATGCGCCCGCACAGCCTGCCGCTCGTGATGCTCGGCTCCGGTCTGCTCTGGTTCGGCTGGTTCGGCTTCAACGCCGGCTCCGCGCTGGCCGCCAACGGCGTCGCGTCGATGGCCCTGATCAACACCCAGATCGCCACCGCCGCCGCGGTACTCGGCTGGCTCGTCTACGAGAAGATCAAGCACGGCGCGTTCACCACGCTGGGCGCCGCCTCCGGCGCGGTCGCCGGCCTGGTCGCCATCACCCCGGCCTGTGGCTCGGTCAGCCCGATGGGCTCCATCGCGATCGGCCTGATCGCCGGCGCCGCCTGCGCCGCCGCCATCAGCCTCAAGTACCGCTTCGGCTTCGACGACTCGCTCGACGTGGTCGGCGTGCACGCCGTCGGCGGTGCGATCGGCTCGCTGCTCGTCGGCATCTTCGCCACCGGCACCGTCGGCCAGACCGCCAAGGGCCTGTTCTACGGCGGCGGCCTCGACCAGCTCGGCAAGCAGGCGATGGGCGTGGCCGTGGTCGCGGTCTACTCCTTCGTCCTCTCCTGGCTGTTGGGCCAGGCGATCCACAAGACCATCGGCTTCCGGGTCAGCGAGGACGTCGAGGTGGCCGGCATCGACCAGGCCGAGCACGCCGAGTCCGCGTACGACTTCAGCGCGATGGGCGCCAGCCTGGGCCGGGCCACCGCGGCCGCCGCGCCGGCCGCCGCCAAGACCGAGAAGAACGCCGAGAAGACTGAGGTCGGTGCCTGATGAAGCTCATCACTGCGGTCATCAAGCCGCACCGCCTGGACGACGTGAAGGCCGCTCTGCAGGCCTTCGGGGTGCACGGTCTGACCGTCACCGAGGCCAGCGGCTACGGCCGCCAGCGCGGTCACACCGAGGTCTACCGGGGCGCGGAGTACACCGTCGACCTGGTGCCGAAGGTGCGGGTCGAGATCCTCGTCGAGGATGACGACGCCGAGCAGGTGATCGACGTCCTGGTGAAGGCCGCCCGGACCGGCAAGATCGGTGACGGCAAGGTCTGGAGCGTCCCCGTCGAGACCGCCGTCCGGGTCCGTACCGGCGAGCGCGGGCCGGACGCCCTCTAACATTCTCCCGGACACCACGAACACCCCACGCGGATCTGCGACCGGCTTCCCGGTCGCAGGTCCGCTGGCGGCATATCAGGACCAGGCACCGCCCGGACGACGGATGGGGATCTTGAAATGACGACCGAAGCCGGCCCGCCCTCCTCGCCCGCCGACGGACAGCAGGGGCCCACCGAGTACAGTGCCGCCCGCGCCCGCCTGCTCGCCGATCCCGCCGTCAGCGGCTCCGGGCGCCGCGCCGCCCTCGCCGCCCTCACCGACGACTGGCTGGCCGGGCTGCTCACCGCCGCCGGCGCCCCGCCCGGGGTGGCCCTGGTCGCCGTCGGCGGCTACGGCCGCGGCGAACTCTCCCCCCGCAGCGACCTCGACGTCCTGCTGCTGCACGAGGGGCCCGTCGACGCGGCCCTGCCCGAGCGCATCTGGTACCCCGTCTGGGACAACGGCGCCGCCCTCGACCACTCGGTCCGCACCCTTGACCAGGCCCGCACCGTCGCCGCCGGGGACCTCAAGGCCCAGCTCGGACTGCTGGACGCCCGCCACATCGCCGGCGACGCCGCCCTCACCGCCTCGCTGCGCTCCGCCATACTGGCCGACTGGCGGGCCACCGCCGCCACCCGCCTGCCCGAACTGCAGGAACTCTGCGCGGAGCGCGCCGAGCGGCACGGCGAACTCTCCTTCCTGCTGGAGCCCGACCTCAAGGAGGCCAGGGGCGGCCTGCGCGACGTCGTCGCGCTCAACGCGATCGCCGCCTCCTGGATCGCCGACGCCCCGCGCGACGGGCTGGACGCCGCCGCCCGCCGCCTCAGCGACGTCCGCGACGCGCTGCACCTCGCCACCGGCCGGGCCACCGAACGCCTCAGCCTCCAGGACCAGGACCAGGTCGCCGCCGCCCTCGGCGTACTCGACGCCGACACGCTGCTGCGCCAGGTCTACGAAGCGGCCCGCACCATCACCTACGCCGGTGACGTCACCTGGCGGGCCGTCGACCGGGTGCTCGCCGCGCGCTCCTCGCGCGGCCGGCGCTCCTCCCGGCTCTCCTTCCCCTTCACCGGTGCCGGGCGCGGCACCGGCGCCGTCGCCCGCGGCGCCATCGACCGCCGCCCGCTCGCCGAGGGCGTCGTCGAACAGGACGGCGAGGCCGTCCTCGCCCAGGGCGCCCGCCCCGCCACCGACCCCGTCCTGCCGCTGCGCGCCGCCGCCGCTGCCGCCCAGGCCGGCCTGACCATCTCGTACGCGACGGTGCGGCGGCTGGCCGCCGAGTCGCGGCCGCTGCCGGTGCCCTGGCCGGACGAGGCCCGCGAACAGCTGATCACCCTGCTCGGCGCGGGGGAGGCGTGCATCCCGGTCTGGGAGGCCCTGGAGGCCGAAGGCCTCATCACCCGGCTGCTGCCCGACTGGGAGCGGGTCCGCTGCCGGCCGCAGCGCAACGCCGTGCACCGCTGGACGGTCGACCGGCACCTGGTGGAGACCGCCGTGAAGGCCGCCGCGATGACCCGCCGGGTGGCCCGCCCCGACCTGCTGCTCGTCGCCGCGCTGCTGCACGACATCGGCAAGGGCTGGCCCGGCGACCACTCCGAGGCCGGTGAGGTGATCGTCCGGGACGTGGCCGTCCGGATGGGCTTCGACCGCGCGGACACCGAGACCCTCGCCCTGCTGGTGCGCCACCACCTGACGCTCGTCGACACCGCCACCCGCCGCGACCCGGACGACCCGGCCACCGTCGACCTGATCAGCAAGGTCGTCGGCACCCTGTCGCACCTGGAACTGCTGCACGCGCTCACCGAGGCCGACGCCACCGCCACCGGCCCCGCGGCCTGGAGCAGCTGGCGGGCCTCGCTGGTCGACGGCCTGGTCGGCAGAGCCGCCGCCCAGCTGGCCGGCGGCTACCCCTTCCCGGCGGACGCCGAGCCGACCGCCGAGGAGGAGCGGCTCGCGATCGAGGCCGCCCGCACCCAGGGCCCGGCGCTCTCCCTGCACGCCCAGAGCAACCAGGACTCCTTCGCGACCGAGCCGATGGGCGTCGACCTCACGCTGGCCATCCCGGACCGCCCCGGCCTGCTCGGCACCGTCGCCGGCGTGCTCGCCCTGCATCGGCTCACCGTCCGCGCGGCCAGCCTGCGCGAACTCGACCCGATCGGCGTCGGCGCCGTCCTGCTGATCTCCTGGACGGTCACCGCCGAGTTCGGCGACCTGCCGGAGGCCGCCCGGCTGCGCGCCGACCTGCGCCGGGCCCTGGACGGCTCGCTGGACGTCGCCCGCAAACTCGCCGAACGGGACGCCGCCGCCCCCCGCCGCCGGGGCATCAGCACGCCGCCGCCGGTGGTCTCCGTCGCGCCCGGCGGTGCCTCGGCCACCGCCACCGTGCTGGAGGTCCGCGCCCACGACGCACCCGGCCTGCTGCACCGCATCGGGCGCGCCCTGGACGGCGCCGGGGTGCGGGTGCGGACCGCGCACATCTCCACCCTCGGCGCGGACGCCGTCGACGCCTTCTACGTCACCGACGCGGCCGGCCGGCCGCTCACCCCCGGCCGGGCCGCCGAGGTGGCGGCGGCGGTGCAGAGCGCACTGGGGTAGGACACCCGCCTCCGGGGGTCCTGTTCCCGGGGGTGGAGACCGTACCCGGGGCGGCCGGATACCCTGGGGGCGACGACCGTACCCGTATCGATGCCGCAAGGGACCCGCGACGACGTGTTCGACACTCTTTCCGATCGCCTCGCAGCGACGTTCAAGAACCTCCGGGGCAAGGGCCGCCTCAGCGAGGCGGACATCGACGCCACCGCCCGTGAGATCCGGATCGCGCTGCTCGAAGCGGATGTCGCGCTCCCGGTGGTCCGGGCCTTCATCAAGCAGGTCAAGGACCGGGCGCTCGGCGTCGAGGTCTCCGGCGCGCTGAACCCGGCCCAGCAGATCATCAAGATCGTCAACGAGGAGCTCATCAACATCCTCGGCGGCGAGACCCGAAGGGTCCGGTACGCCAAGACCGGCCCGACGGTGATCATGCTCGCCGGTCTGCAGGGTGCCGGTAAGACCACCCTCGCGGGCAAGCTCGGCCACTGGCTCAAGTCGCAGAAGCACACGCCGCTGCTGGTCGCCTGCGACCTCCAGCGCCCCAACGCCGTCAACCAGCTGACCGTCGTCGCCGAGCGCGCCGGCGTGGCGATCTACGCCCCCGAGCCGGGCAACGGCGTCGGCGACCCGGTCAAGGTCGCCCGCGACTCGATCGAGTACGCCAAGCAGAAGCAGTACGACGTCGTCATCGTCGACACCGCCGGCCGCCTCGGCATCGACGCCGAGCTGATGCAGCAGGCCGCCGACATCCGGGCCGCGGTCAACCCGGACGAGGTCCTCTTCGTCGTCGACGCGATGATCGGCCAGGACGCGGTCACCACCGCCCAGGCCTTCCTCGACGGCGTCGACTTCACCGGCGTGGTGCTCTCCAAGCTCGACGGCGACGCCCGTGGCGGTGCGGCCCTCTCGGTGGCGCACGTCACCGGCCGGCAGATCATGTTCGCCTCCAACGGCGAGAAGGTCGACGAGTTCGACGCCTTCCACCCGGACCGGATGGCCTCGCGCATCCTCGGCATGGGCGACGTCCTCAGCCTCATCGAGAAGGCCGAGCAGACCTTCTCGCAGGCCGAGGCCGAGAAGATGGCCTCCAAGCTGCAGGGCGGCGGCAAGGACTTCACACTCGACGACTTCCTGTCGCAGCTGGAGCAGGTCCAGAAGATGGGCTCGATCTCCAAGCTGCTCGGCATGCTGCCGGGCATGGGCCAGATCCGCGACCAGATCAACAACATCGACGACAAGGACGTCAACCGCGTCGGCGCGATCATCAAGTCGATGACCTCGGCCGAGCGGACCGACCCGAAGATCATCAACGGCTCGCGGCGGCTGCGCATCGCCAAGGGTTCGGGCGTCGGCGTCGGCGAGGTCAACAACCTGGTCGAGCGGTTCTTCGAGGCCCGCAAGATGATGTCCGCGATGGCCTCCGGCAAGGGCATGCCCGGTATGCCGGGCATCCCGGGCATGGGCGGCGGCGCGAAGAAGTCCGGCAAGAAGGCGCAGCCCGCCAAGGGCCGCAAGAAGTCCGGCAACCCGCTGAAGCGCGCCCAGGAGGAGCAGGCCGCCGCCGAGCGCCGCGCCCTCGGCCCGGGCGCCGGCCAGCCCGAGCCCGCCCAGGGCGGCGCGTTCGGACTCGGCGCGGGCAAGGGCCCGGCCGACTTCGAGCTGCCCAAGGAGTTCAAGGACCTGCTCTGACCCGTTGAGGGCCCGTTGACGGCCCGATGACGGTCAGCGGCCGCTCCGCCCGTACGGCTCGTACGGCCCGCCCCCGGACCTCCGGGCGGCGGGCCGTACGCGTTCCCGGGGCGTGACCGATGATGGTGGGGTGCGAGTGACGATTCGGGCGCCGAGGCCCGCAGACGTGGAGCAGTACGCCGAGGCCGTCCGGCGGTCCGCCGAGCACATCGGCCGGTGGAACCCGGTCGAGCCGGACGGCCTGCCGGAACTCCTCGGGCGCCAGGGCTCCGGCCTGCGGACCTTCCTGATCGTGGATCAGGCCGCCGGCGGGCTGGTCGGCAAGTGCAACGTCGCGAACATCGTGATGGGCCGGTTCTGCAACGCCGCCCTCGGCTACGACTCGTACGTGCCCTTCGACGGCACCGGCCGGATGACCGAAGGCATGCTGCTGGTCGTGGACCGCTGCTTCGCCGAGCAGGCGGCGGGCGGCCTCGGCCTGCACCGGCTGGAGATCAACGTGCAGCCGGACAACGCGCGCTCGATCGCGCTGGCCCGGCGGCTGGGCTTCCGGCACGAGGGCTTCACACCGCGGATGCTGTACCTGGGCGGAGCCTGGCGCGACCACGAGCGGTTCGCGATGACGGCTGAGGAGTGGCCGGGGCTGCCGGCCGCCGGCTGAGGGGGTGCCGTCCTGTTGCCTCCTGCCTCCTGCCGCTGGTCGGTTGTCGGTTGTCGGTTGCCGGGTCTCGGCGACCGGGGGCGCCCGTGGCTCTGCGGGCGCCCCCGATGCCCGGGGCACGGCTCAGCGGACCTGTTCCGCGATCACGTACCGGAAGACATTGGCCATCCGTACCGCGCCGCCCGGCAGCAGGTACGGCTGCAGCACCTCCTCCAGCTCCTTCGCCACCAGCGACCGGCCCGAGAACTCGGCCGCCGCGTCGTACAGGCCGGTGGAGAGCAGCCCGCGCACCGCACTGTCCAGGTCCGCGTACGCGAACGGGCAGCTCACCCGGCCGCTGCCGGCCGCCCGCAGGCCGGCGCCGACGAGCAGGTCCTCCAGTCCGCCCGGGCGGCTCAGCGCGAACGGGTCGCGCGCCGTCGTACGGCCCGCCCGGCGGCGCGCGACGTCCAGCACGGCCGCGCTCTCGCAGCGCTCCGGCGGGCCCCAGGCGGCCAGCACCACGTGCCCGCCGAGGTGGGTGCGGCGGGCCGCCTCGGCGACCAGCGCCTGCGGTTCGGCGGCGCCGGGCAGCTGCTCGAAAATCGTGACGAGGGAGTAGGCCGTGCGGGGGACGGCCCCGTCCTCGGCGCCACCCGGTCCGGCCTCGCCGACCCGTAGCCGGCGATCCCGGGCCAGCTCCCTCAGCTCCGCCTCGGCCTCCAGCCCGGCGACCTGGGCGCCGCGGCCGGCGGCCAGCAGCAGGGCCAGCCCGGAGCGGCAGCCGAGGCCGAGGACGCTGGTGGCCGTGCCGACCTCAAGACGGTCGTAGACCGCCTCGTAGAGCGGCACCAGCATCCTTTCCTGGATCTCCGCCCAGTCGCGGGCCCGGCCGGGCTGCTGCCCGGGAGCCCCTTCCCGGCGCCCGCGGGCGCCGGTGCCGTGCTCGTCCTGCCCGCGGTGCGCGGTCGTGCCGGTCGCTTGCGCTGAAGCCATCGCGGCCTCCCATCCGGTCCTTCGGTGTGGTGTCCATGGCTCCCCCAAAGTCCCGCCCCACTCCCAGCGAACAGCGGCTCGGGCGCGCCGTCCAGAGGGGTGCAGGGTGATATCCGTGCGCCCGGGGCGTGCGCCCCTCCGCCGGAGCGGTGCGCAGCCGCGCGGGATCGGGGCGGGGCGGATTCGGAGCTGGAGCCGGACTCCCCGTACGATTCGCCCCATGGCAAAGGCACCCGTTCTCACCCCCCAGGCGGACGACTTCCCGCGTTGGTACCAGGACCTCATCAACAAGGCCGAGCTGGCCGACAACGGTCCGGTGCGCGGCACCATGGTCATCCGACCGTACGGCTACGGCCTGTGGGAGCGGATGCAGCAGGAGATGGACGCCCGCATCAAGAAGGCAGGCGCGCAGAACGCCTACTTCCCGATGTTCATCCCGCAGTCCTACCTGACCAAGGAAGCCGAGCACGTCGAGGGCTTCGCGCCCGAGCTCGCGGTGGTCACCCACGGCGGCGGCAAGGAACTGGAGGAGCCGGTCGTCGTCCGGCCCACCTCCGAGACGATCATCAACGAGTACTTCTCCAAGTGGGTGCAGAGTCACCGCGACCTGCCCCTGCTGATCAACCAGTGGGCCAACGTGGTCCGCTGGGAGCTCCGCCCGCGCGTCTTCCTGCGCACCACCGAGTTCCTCTGGCAGGAGGGCCACACGGCCCACGCCACCTACGAGGACGCTCGCGCGTACGCCTCGCACATCCACACCGAGGTCTACGCCGACTTCATGGTCAACGTGCTCGGCATCGACGTCGTGCTCGGCCGCAAGACCGCCAAGGAGCGCTTCGCCGGCGCCATCAACACCCTCACGCTCGAAGGCATGATGGGTGACGGCAAGGCGCTGCAGATGGGCACCAGCCACGAGCTGGGCCAGAACTTCGCGAAGGCGTTCAACACCACCTACCAGCTCCAGGGTGCCGAGCGCGAGTACGTCTGGCAGACCTCCTGGGGTGTCTCGACCCGCATGGTCGGCGGCCTGATCATGTCGCACGGCGACGACAACGGCCTGCGCGTCCCGCCGCGGCTGGCCGCGACCCAGGTCGTCGTCCTCGCCATCAAGGGTGACGACGCGGTGCTCGCCAAGGTCCGCGAGATCGGTGCCGAGCTGGAGGCCGCCGGCCTGCGCGTCGTCGTCGACGACCGGACGGACACCCCGTTCGGCCGCCGTGCCGTCGACTGGGAGCTCAAGGGCGTACCGGTGCGCATCGAGGTCGGCCCGCGCGACCTCGAGGGCGGCACCGCGATGCTGGCCCGCCGCATCCCCGGCGGCAAGGAGCCGGTGGCGATCGATGCCCTGGCCGCGCTCCTGCCCGGCCTGCTGGAGGAGGACCAGGCGCTGCTGCTCCGTCAGTCCCGTGAGCGCCGCGAGTCGCGCACGGTCGACGTCACGACCATCGACGAGGCCATCGAGGCCGCCGCCACCGGCTGGGGCCGGATCTCCTGGGCCGACCTCGGCCCGCAGGGCGAGGCCAAGCTGGCCGAGCAGGGCGTCTCGGTGCGCTGCATCGTCGCCGCCGACGGTTCCGTCCCGCTGACGGACGACCAGGAGGGCAATATCGCGATCGTCGCGCGTGCCTACTGAGCCTGGTTCAGTAGTTACCGGACGGTTCATTTCCGTGCCTGGCGGGCCCCGGTCAGCGAGGTGGGGTCGGGTGTCTCATCTGTTGACATGCCTACTGACCGGTCAACTGCCGGTATTAACGGAATAGCGGTACGGTGTACGGCCCGTGGCCCTGTCAACTCGACGAGGGCTGCGGGCCGCACGTCTTGGGCGATCGCCCGCCCAGGGGTGGAAGCAACGAGCCCGCCGGACTCCGTCGGGCCCTGACTTGCAGGGGGTTGGTCTTGCGTCAGATCCACAACGCGCCATTTGCGCGCTGCCACGCATTCCTGGGAGTTTCCTGGGAATTCCCGGAGAATGGGATGACCCGGAACATCGGCACGCACCGCATCGTTGGTCTAGCGTGAGCACGACACAGCCCCTCGTCCTCGCGGCCGAACTGGCCGCCGCCTGGAGTGACATCCAGACCCACCACCAGGACCTCCCCGACCTCGCCTCGCCCGAGGCCCTGATCGGCGAGTCCTCCTCGGCCTGCGGCACCCGGCTCGGTTTCGAGCGGCTGCTGCACGAGGCCGCCCACGGCCTGGCCGCCGCCCGGGACATCCGGGACACCTCGCGGGCCGGGCGCTACCACAACCGGCGCTTCCTGCTGCTCGCCTCGGAGCTCGGCCTGGCGCACCCGGTGGAGCCGCACGCAAGCAGCGGCTTCTCCCAGGTGACCATGCTCAAGGAGACCCAGGAGCGGTACACCGACACCATCGAGCGGCTCGACCGGGCGCTCGGCGCACACCACGACGCCGTGGCCGGAGAGGGTGCGACGCGCGCCTTCCGCGGGCCGGCCGCCCGGCACGGTTCCTCCGGGGGCGGCGTGCGGGTCAAGGCGATCTGCGGCTGCGGCCGCAACGTCCGGGTGGTGCCGTCGGTGCTCGCGCAGGCCTCGATCGTCTGTGGCGCCTGCCAGCAGCCGTTCAAGATTGCGTAGTCAGGGGCTCGGCTGACCGGAGCGAAAGCCTTCGGTCGGCCGGGCCTTCGGTCTGCCCGCCTGCTCTGCTCGCCCTTTCCCGTCCTGTCCTGCCTGTGTTCGCTCGCTCGGTCGGCTTGGTCGGCTCGCTCGGCCGAGGGGGGTGGGGGTGCTCGCAGGCGGGGCGGGCGGGGCGGTTCTGCCGGGTGCCGCCTCGCTGCCGCCGGGCGTCCGGTTGTGCCCCTGGTCGGGCCGACCTGCGGCGGTATGGCACAATTGACAGCTGAGTACTCGGCAGCCGAGCAGGACCCCTCTCTCCTACGGCTGGCGTGTCCCTTGAACGGCCGACCCCGCAACCCCACGCGGTGACGCGGCCGCTCACCCACGTCAACTCCAGGAGAATCCACTCCCGTGGCAGTCAAGATCAAGCTCAAGCGTCTCGGCAAGATTCGCGCCCCGCACTACCGCATCGTCGTCGCCGACGCCCGCACCAAGCGTGACGGTCGCGCCATCGAGGAGATCGGCATCTACCAGCCGACCTACGATCCCTCGAAGATCGAGGTCGACAGCGAGCGCGCCCAGTACTGGCTGTCCGTCGGCGCCCAGCCGACCGAGCCGGTGCTCGCCATCCTCAAGCTGACCGGTGACTGGCAGAAGTACAAGGGCCTGCCGGCCCCGGCGCCGCTCAAGGTCGCCGAGCCCAAGGTCGAGGACTTCTCGCACCTGTTCGCGAAGGCCGTCGCCGGCTTCGAGGACAGCACCACCGGTGTTGCCATCACCCCGAAGGCCAAGAAGTCGGACAAGGCCGAGGCTGAGGCCGACGCCGCTTCCACCGAGGCCTGACCGTGATCGAGGACGCCCTCGATCACCTGGTGAAGGGCATCGTCGAGCACCCCGACGAGGTACAGGTGCGCTCGCGCAACCTGCGTCGGGGCAACACCATCGAGGTGCGCGTGCACCCCGATGATCTCGGCAAGGTGATCGGCCGTGGCGGCCGCACCGCGCGTGCCCTGCGCACCGTGGTCGGCGCACTCGGCGGTCGCAACGTCCGGGTCGACCTCGTCGACGTGGACAGCATTCGCTGACTCCGCTGCTCTGCGGATGCGGAGCAGTACGGAGCAGGCAGTCTGCTTGGGGCCGGTCGGGACGCTTGTCGTCCTGACCGGCCTTCTTTACGTTTCGCCGGCCGGTCCGTTGGTCCGTCGTCCGGCCAGTACCGAACTCAGGAGAGCGATCACCGTGCAGCTCGTCGTCGGCAAGATCGGCCGCGCCCACGGCATCAAGGGGGACGTCAGCGTCGAGGTCCGCACCGACGAGCCGGAGCTGCGGCTCGGCCCGGGGGCCGTGGTGCTCACCGACCCCGCCGCGGTCGGCCCGCTGACCGTCGAATCCGGCAAGGTCCACAGCGGCCGGCTGCTGCTGCGCTTCGCGGGGGTCAACGACCGCAACGCGGCGGAGGCCCTGCGCGGGACCGTCCTGATCTCCGAGGTCGACCCGGAGGAGCGCCCGGACGACCCCGAGGAGTTCTACGACCACCAGCTGATCGGCCTGGACGTGGTGCTGCTGGACGGCACCCTCGTCGGCGAGCTGACCGAGGTCGTCCACCTGCCCTACCAGGACCTGCTCACCGTGAAGCGGCCCGACGGCACGGACGTCCTGGTGCCGTTCGTCACCAGGATCGTGCCGACCATCGATCTGGAGAACCAGCGGGCGGTCATCGACCCGCCGCCGGGTCTCATCGACGCTGCCCAGGCCGAGGTCGTACGCGGCGAAGACGAGGCGGACGACGCGGACGACGCGGACGACGCGGGCGATGCGCGCAACGGTGGCGACGCGGACGACGAGGGCGACGAATGACCTCGTCCGAGGTGCCTGAGGCACCCGAGCCGGATGCGTCGGACGAGTCGGCTGAGTCGGCTGAGTTGACCGACTCGGCTGAGTCGCGCGCCGAACCGGCCGGGCTCGTCCAGCACGGGATGCGGATCGATGTCGTCACGATCTTCCCGGAGTACCTGGAGCCGCTGAACGTCTCGCTCGTCGGCAAGGCACGGGCCCGGGGCCAGCTGGACGTCCATGTGCACGATCTGCGCAGCTGGACGACCGACGTGCACCGCACCGTGGACGACACCCCGTACGGCGGTGGCCCCGGCATGGTCATGAAGCCCGAGCCCTGGGCGGCAGCCCTGGACGCCGTGGTGGCGCAGGGCCGGGAGGGCGCCGTTCCGACCCTGGTGGTGCCGACGCCGTCCGGGCGCCCGTTCACCCAGGAGCTGGCCCAGGAGCTCGCGGCCCGGCCCTGGCTCGCCTTCGCGCCCGCCCGTTACGAGGGGATCGACCGCAGGGTGATCGAGGAGGCCGCGACCCGGATGCCGGTCGTCGAGGCTTCGATCGGTGACTACGTCCTGGCCGGCGGTGAGGTCGCCGTGCTGGTGATGGTCGAGGCGGTCGCCCGGCTGCTGCCCGGCGTGCTCGGCAACGCCGAGTCCCACCGGGATGACTCGTTCGCCCCCGGTGCCATGGCCGATCTGCTGGAGGGCCCGGTCTACACGAAGCCCGCCGAATGGCGGGGCCGTGCTGTGCCCGAGGTCCTGCTCAGCGGCAACCACGGCAAGATCGCCCGTTGGAGGCGCGAGCAGGCCTTCGCCCGGACCCTCGCGAACCGGCCCGACCTCGTCGGCCGGTGGCAGAACGGCTCCTTCGACAAGAAGGACCGGGAGGCCCTCAGCATCCTCGGCCTGGCATGGGACGAACGGCTGGGCCGATTTCGGCCACCGGCCGATGATGTGGAAGAATAGGCGGCTGTTGTCTGTCGTTGTGCCCCTCCCGTAGGGGCGTTTGGACCGGTGCCCCCGCCACGGGGGGATCACCGCCAGCCATTGCGGCCCGCAGCACACCCCATTGTGACGAACTTCCGTAGGCGGCCCGTGGCGTCTGCGATGGAGAGCAACATGAGCAACAAGCTCGCTGCTGTCGACGCGGCATCGCTGCGCACCGACATCCCCGCATTCCGCGCCGGTGACACCCTGAAGGTTCACGTCCGGGTCATCGAGGGCAACCGCTCTCGTGTCCAGATCTTCCAGGGTGTCGTCATCCGTCGCCACGGCGCCGGCATCGGTGAGACCTTCACCGTCCGCAAGGTGAGCTTCAACGTCGGCGTGGAGCGCACCTTCCCGGTGCACACCCCGGTCGTCGAGAAGATCGAGGTCATCACCCGTGGCGCGGTCCGTCGCGCCAAGCTGTACTACCTGCGTGACCTGCGCGGCAAGGCCGCGAAGATCAAGGAGAAGCGCGACCGCTGATCCTCTGGTCCCCTTCGTCCGGCGAAGGGGATCGGTACGCTCGACGGGGCCGGGTTACTGCAATGTAAGCTCAGCCCCCGATGAGCAAGCACGAACCATTCGCGGACCGCGACGGCCGTCCTGCACCTACGGGTGCGGACGACATGCCGTCGCGGTCCGCGGCTGTTTCCGAAGCCGACGCCGCTCCGCGCACGACCGCTTCGGACTCGGAGCTGCCCCGGGGTGCGGAGGCGGGTTTGATCCCGGGCCCGGATCCGGGCGCCCCCGGTGACCACGGTGCGAAAGCCGCCGCTAAAGCCGGTGCGGATGTCGGCGCGGTCACGGATGCGGAGGCCGGCGCGGACATCGGTGCGGCCACCGGTGCCGACGATGCGGCTGACGCCCCCGACGACGACGCCGGGCGCGGTGGCTGGCGCCCACGCGATCTGTTCGTTCTGGCAGGTGTCTGCCTGTTGGTCCTGCTGTCGGTGAACGCGTTCGTCGCGCGGCCCTTCGGTGTCCCTTCGGGATCGATGGAGAACACGTTGCACCCTGGCGACCGCCTGGTCGCCAACCAGTTGGCGTACGCGTTCGGCGGCCACGTCCGGCGCGGTGACGTGGTGGTCTTCGACGGAACCGGCTCCTTCCTCCCGGAGGCGCCGAAAGCGACCGGAGTGGGCGCCGCCCTGCGTGGACTCGGGCAGCGCCTGGGTGTGGCCCCGGCCGGTGACACGGTCTACGTCAAGCGCGTGATCGGCGTCGGCGGGGACAGGGTGACCAGCCCGGGCCCGGGCGGGCCGCTCACGGTGAACGGCGTGCCGCTCGACGAGTCGGCCTACCTCGAAACCGGTGACGAGTCCTCGACCGTGGCCTTCGACGTGATCGTGCCGGCCGGCAAGCTGTGGGTGATGGGTGACCACCGTCGTGCGTCCCGGGACTCACGTGACCACATCGGCGAGCCGGGCGGTGGCTTCGTGCCCGAGAGCAAGGTCATCGGGCGAGCCGACTGGGTCGTCTACCCGATCGGACACTGGACCAGCCTGGACCGGCCGGCGAGTTCTGCCGTGTCAGGGGGGACGGGTGGCCATGGGAACCAGGGGTAAGGGGAGGACGGTCGCGCCGCGACCGCCGGCTGCGCCGTCGCGCCCGGGTGGGGACGCCGGGTTCGGCACGGGTGCGGGCCTCGATTCGGGCATGGGCGCGGCCCCGCACGGCCTGGCTGGTGCTGCCGGTGCTGCCGACTTCGGCGGCGTCGCTGAAGACGTACCGGTGGTCGCGGCCTGGTCCGACGGCTCGGCGGAGGTGGACGACTCCGCGATATCCGCGATATCCGGGATTTCCGGCACATCGGCGGCACCCGTGGTGGGCCGTGGGCGGGCCGAGCGGCGCCGGAGCGCGCGGCGTGCTGCCCGTCGGCGCAAGCGCTCCCTGCTGCGCGAGTTCCCCCTGATCGTGCTGGTTGCGCTGCTGGTTGCCGTGGTGATGAAGACCTTCCTGTTGCAGGTCTTCGTGATTCCGTCCGGCTCGATGGAGCAGACCATCCAGATCGGTGACCGAGTGCTGGTGGACAAGCTCACGCCGTGGTTCGGCAGCGAGCCGGCACGTGGCGATGTGGTTGTCTTCAAGGATCCCGGCGGCTGGCTGGAGGCCGATCACAAGTCCTCCGCGGACGGGCCGGTCATGCATGGGGTCAAGACGGTCTTCACCTACGTCGGCCTGCTGCCCTCCGAGAACGAGCAGGACCTGATCAAGAGGGTGATCGGGGTCGGCGGCGACACTGTCGAGTGCTGCGACGAGCAGGGCCGGATCAGTGTCAACGGCACACCGGTGGACGAGCCCTATCTCGCGGCCGGCAATGCGCCGTCCCGACAGCCCTTCAAGGTGCAGGTGCCGCAGGGGCGGTTGTGGGTGATGGGTGATCACCGGGACGTATCGGCCGACTCCCGCTTCCACATGGGAAACCCGGGCCAGGGCACCATCCCGTTGGCCAACGTGGTGGGCCGGGCCTTCGTGATCGCCTGGCCGATTCAGCGCTTTCATCAACTTGAGGAACCGGTGTCACTCTCCTCGTTGCCACCGCCTCCGGTGGCGCTCGGGGCCCCCGCGTACTCGCTGGGCGTCAGCCCGCTTCCGACCGAACCTCCGCTCGTTATGGGTGTGTTGGGCTTCCTTCCGTTCATCGTCCGCCGTCGGCCGGTGCCGACGGGATAGGGCTCGCCCATGCGGCGACCGGCAGGCCTGGCGTGTGGGATCGCGGGCAGGATGCCTGGGAGTGATAGAGAAGTGTCGGGATACCCGGTATGACGTACCGGTCGCCCCGAA
This sequence comes from Kitasatospora sp. NPDC057223, assembly GCF_042669755.1. NCBI lineage: Bacteria > Bacillati > Actinomycetota > Actinomycetes > Kitasatosporales > Streptomycetaceae > Kitasatospora > Kitasatospora sp. NPDC057223. The sequence continues at coordinate 18,363 of NZ_JBHUWW010000086.1, forward strand.
GGCTGTCCCGATGACGGGTGTGCTGTTGGCGGGCCCTGGAACGGGTAGACGGTCGGGTTGTTGAGCGTGGTGCCCGCTGTGCGGCACTGGTGAGAGCGGACGCACGAGCGTTCGCACAGCTGGGAGGAGATGTCGTGGGGGATTTGGTGATCGGCGCACGTTCAGGCGCTGGGGAGCCCGAGGGCGCCGGCGGTCGGACGGCCCGGTCCGCCGAGTCGGCAGAGCCCGCGGACTCCGTTGAGGACACCGTGGCCCAGTCGGCCGAGGATCAGGGCAGCGGCGCCGACGACGGTCCGGGCAGCACCGCCGGCGAGCAAGCAGGACAGGACACCCCCGGCGCGGTCGAGCCCTCCCGGGAGCGGAAGCAGCGGTCGTTCTGGAAGGAACTGCCGATTCTGATCGGGATCGCGCTGATCCTGGCCCTGGTGATCAAGACGTTCTTCGTCCAGGCGTTCTCCATTCCCTCAGAGTCGATGCAGAACACCCTCCAGGTCGGCGACCGCGTGCTGGTGGACAAACTGACACCGTGGTTCGGCAGTGAGCCGGAGCGTGGCGATGTGGTGGTCTTCCACGACCCGGGCGGCTGGTTGAACGACGAGCCGGCTCCGCAGAGCAACAACTCCTTTGTCCGTGGCCTCCAGGACGTGCTCAGTTTCGTGGGTCTGATGCCCTCCGCGAACGAGAAGGACTTGATCAAGCGCGTCATCGCGGTCGGCGGGGACACGGTGGAGTGCGAGGGCGAGGGGCCGGTCAAGGTCAACGGGATCGCGCTCGACGAGCCGTACGTCTTCCCGGGCAACACCCCCTGCGGGACGAAGCAGTTCGGTCCGGTCCACGTGCCCGACGGGCGGATCTGGGTGATGGGTGACCATCGCGGCGACTCGCTGGACTCGCGCTACCACATGGACCAGCCCGGTGGCGGCACCGTGCCGGTGAGCGACGTGGTGGGCCGGGCCTTCGTGGTGGCCTGGCCGCTCGGCCACTGGGCGACCCTCCCGGTGCCGGACACCTTCGACCAGAAGGGCCTGGCGGCGCTCGCGCCGTACACCCCGCCGGCGGCCGGTGCGGTCGGCGCGGTGGGCATGCTCCCGCTGGTTCGCTGGATGAGGCGGCGCAGGGACTCCTGACAGCGGCGTACCGGCGCGGCCGACCGGGTTCCCACCGAGGAGCCCGGAGCGACGGGGCGCCGTTCCGATGGGCGCTGGGTCTTGCGCGGGCCGTGGTACCGACGAGTAATCTGCTCGGACGTGCCACGGCCCGTCGGCGTTCCTGCCGCCGGTCATGGCCTTCCAGCAGGTCTTCCGGGTCGCCCAGGGTTGGACGGTATCGATGAGCAGTGTCGCGGAGAAGGCGGCCGATCGACCGGTGCGTGCCCCGAGGCCCGGACGCCGGGCAAGCTCGGTCGTGCAAGGAATAGCGATCGCCCTGGGCATGGTGCTGATGTGCGGCGGCTTCGGGCTGATCGCCGTCGACTACCGGCCCTACCGCATCCCCTCCGCCTCCATGTCGCCCACCCTGGAGATCGGCGACACCGTCCTGGCCCGGAAATCCGATGGCAGTACCGTCGGACGCGGTGACGTGGTGGTGTTCCGTGACCAGCTCTGGGGCGATGAGCTGATGGTCAAGCGGGTAGTGGCGATCGGTGGGGACACCGTCGCCTGCTGCGCCGAAGGGAACAGGCTGACGGTCAACGGCAAGGCCGTCGATGAGCCGTACGTGGACGCCGAGCGGATCCAGGGCGCGGCCTTCACGGTCGAGGTGCCGACCGGGCGGCTTTTCATGATGGGTGACAACCGGCTCGGCTCGCTGGACTCCCGGACGCACCTGGACGTGGCCGGCGGCACTGTCCCCGCCGCTGACGTGGTGGCCCGGGTCGAGGGCACCGTCCTGCCGTTCGGCAGGGCGGGCGTCCTCGGGCGTACGGTGGCCTTCGACGCCGTCGGAGGGCCGGCGGCGACGACTTCGGGGCTGCTGGAACCGGCCGTGTACGCGACGGCCGTGGGGGCCGCACTGATCGTGCTGACCTCGGCTGTGGGCGGGGTGGCCGGCCTGGTGCGCCGGGTCGGGCGTCGGCGCAAGGCCGCCTGAGCCGGAGCCGGACGGAGCTCCGGACCCGCCGGCGCGGTGGCCGACGGGAAGGACGGTGACGGGGATGACGGTGGAGCGGCGCAGGGCTGCCCGCGTCCTGCTGCTCGACGAGCAGGACCGCCTACTGCTGTTCCGCGGCGTCGACCCGGCCGCCCCTGGCGCGACGTGGTGGTTCACGCCGGGCGGCGGGCTGGAACCGGGGGAGGACCTGCACGGTGCGGCAACCCGGGAGCTTGCCGAGGAGACCGGCTTGCACGATGTCGCAGTGGGGCCGGTGGTGGCGTACGGCACGGTTTCGTTCTCCTTCCGAGGGCAGCGTTTCGAGCAGGACCAGTGGTTCCTGCTGGCCCGCACGACCAGGACCGACATCGATTCCTCGGGAACCGGAGCCGAGGAGCACGCCCTGCTGCTGGAGGCGCGCTGGTGGACGCCGGCTGAGCTGCGGTGCACGAGTGAGACGGTCTACCCGCTCGGACTGGCGGGGTTCCTGGAGCACCTGCTGGCGGAAGGGCCGCCAGTCACTCCAGTACGGCTCTGATGACGGGCGCGGTGGTCCACAATGGGTGGACTGACGAGAGTTGAGGGGACGCCTGAATGAGTGCCGAAGATCTCGAAAAGTACGAGACCGAGATGGAGCTCAAGCTCTACCGGGAGTACCGGGACGTAGTCGGCCTGTTCAAGTACGTGATCGAGACCGAACGGCGTTTCTACCTCACGAACGATTACGAACTGCAGGTTCACTCGCTCCAGGGCGAGGTCTTCTTCGAGGTGTCGATGGCTGACGCATGGGTCTGGGACATGTACCGGCCGGCCCGGTTCGTCCGCAAGGTCAGGGTGCTGACGTTCAAGGACGTCAACATCGAGGAGCTTGCCAAGAGCGATCTGGAGTTGCCCTCCGACGAGTCGGGCTTCGGCAACTGACGGTGGACCGCCGACTGCCCGATGTCCAGAGGTGACCTGATACCTCACTCCTGTGGGTGACAAGAGTTATCCACACCCCCTGGTTATCCACAGGAAGACACCGACCCCTGGCTCTTCCCTGCCCGGCCCGGCAGCCTCCGTAGCCGGAGGTGGTCACCATGCCGGACGCGCAGCAGAGCACGCAGCAGTACACACGGCAGTTGGTACGGAAGAGCGCGACGCGGGATCCGGGGAAGGGCTCCTCGAAGGGCCCGGGTAGGCGCACCCCACGGGAGCCGGGCACCACCCGGCCGGGCAAGCCTGACAAGCGGGCGCAGGAGCCCGAGCAGGACCTGACGGCACAGGGCCGCCCAGCGGCCGGGCGCAGTACGAACAACGGACTCGGCCGCTACGGCGAGGAGGTGGCTGCCCGCCGCCTCGGTGCGGACGGGCTGCGCATTCTGGAGCGGAACTGGCGCTGCGTCGAGGGAGAGCTCGACATCGTCGCCCTGGACGGCGAAACCCTTGCCGTGTGCGAGGTCAAGACCCGTTCCGAGCGGAGTTTCCAGCAGCCGGGCGAGGCCATCGACACGGTCAAGGCCGACCGCCTGCGCCGCCTGGCCGAACGCTGGCTGGCAGAGCGGTGGCCGGTGCACTTCGCACTGCTGGCCGAGGGCGTGAGTGGCTCGGCGCCGAACACGACGGATCCGCCCTGGCCGGCCCCGCCACCGCCCGGGGGCGTCCGGATCGACCTGGTCGCGGTCATCAACCGGGCGAAGGGCGCCGCCTCGGTCGAGCACCTCAAAGGGGCGGTGTGACATGGCCTTCGCACGCACATGTTCGGTGGCCCTGGTCGGCGTGGACGGCGTCGTCGTCGAAGTCCAGGCCGATCTTGAGCCAGGAGTCGCAGCCTTCAGCCTGGTCGGCCTGCCCGACAAGGCACTCTCGGAGGCCCGTGACCGAGTTCGGGCCGCCGTGGTCAACAGCGGCGAGACCTGGCCGCAGCGCAAGCTGACCGTCGGCCTGAGCCCGGCCTCAGTGCCCAAGAGCGGCAGCGGCTTCGATCTGGCCGTGGCCTGCGCCGTCCTCGCGGCAGCCGAGAGGCTCAACCCGTCCTCCATCTCCGACCTCCTGATCATCGGCGAACTCGGCCTCGACGGCCGGGTGCGCCCGGTGCGCGGCGTGCTGCCGTCCGTCCTGGCGGCCGCCGAGGCCGGCTACCGGCAGGTGGTGGTCGCCGAGCAGACCGCGGCCGAGGCGGCGTTGGTCCCGGGCGTCTCGGTCATCGGGGTCCGGAGCCTGCGTCAGTTGATCGCCGTCCTCACGGATGCCCCCGTCCCGGAGGAGGAACCCGACGGACTGGTCGGCCGCCCCGACCCGCTCCTCGCCGGACTGATGCTTCCGGGCGCCGGAATCCGCGGTCTCACCGGGCAGGCGAGCGCATCGGTCGACCTGGCCGACGTCGCAGGTCAGTACGAGGCGCGCCGGGCACTGGAGATCGCGGCCGCCGGCGGCCACCACCTTTACCTCAAGGGGCCGCCCGGCGCCGGCAAGACCATGCTCGCGGAGCGGCTGCCCGCGCTGCTGCCGCCACTGACGCGGGCCGAGGCACTGGAGGTCACCGCTGTCCACTCCGTCGCCGGAGTGCTGCCTCCCGGCCGCCCGCTCATCGCCGGCCCGCCGTACTGCGCCCCACATCACTCGACCACCATGCCCGCGATCGTCGGAGGAGGCAGCGGGATGCCGCGGCCGGGTGCGGTTTCGCTGGCGCACCGGGGTGTCCTGTTCCTCGACGAGGCGCCCGAGTTCCCTGTCCGGGTGCTGGACGCGCTGCGGCAACCGCTGGAGTCCGGCGAGGTGGTGATCGCCAGATCGGCCGGCTCGCTGCGGCTGCCGGCCAGATTCCTGCTGTGCCTGGCTGCGAACCCCTGCCCGTGCGGCCGTCATTCACAGCGTGGCGGAGGGTGCGAGTGCACTCCTGCCATGGTCAACCGCTATCAGGCCAGACTGTCGGGCCCGCTGCTGGACCGGGTGGATCTCCAGGTGCAGGTCGCGCCGGTGACCAGGGCCGAGTTGATGGATCGTGACACCGCAGCGGAGAGCACTGCCACCGTTGCCGCCCGGGTGGCGGAAGCCCGGGACCGGGCCGCCGCCCGATTGGTGGACACGCCGTGGCGGACCAACGCCGAGGTGCCGGGCCATCAACTGCGGACCCGGTGGGCGTTGGCGCCCGGCGCGCTGACGGACGCCGCGCATCAATTGGAACGGGGCCTGCTCACGGCCCGAGGCCTCGACCGGGTCCTCCGCGTGGCCTGGACGGTGGCCGACCTCGCGGGGCGGGAGCGGCCCAATCAACGGGATCTCCGTACGGCACTGGTCCTCCGGACCGGGGTCGGGCACGGGCTTCCCGCCGCGGGGTGAGGCGGGTGATGCAGCCCTGTCGGCCGCATCACCGAAGCCGCCGACGAGTCCGACCGCCCGCCCACCACGGAGGTGATGGTGAATCGCCCGACCCGGACCACCCCGCTACCCCAGACGTTGCCCGACACACTCCGCCTGCCCGAGACGCCCGAGACGCCCGACCCGTCGGGCCCCTCCGGCCCCCGTGCGGCGGGCACCTACTCGGAGGGCTCCCATGCGGCGGGCCCCCAGGTGTCGGGCCCCGACATGCCGGGCTTTCGCCCGGCGGATCTTCACCTCCCCGGCCGGGAGCCGCGGCCGGACCAGCTCCGGCCGCCGCAGCCTGCCACCGCCACCGCCACCGCCACCGCCACCGCCACCGGCACCGGCACCAGTGATCCGCCGCCGGCCGAGCCGGAACGGTGGGCACGAGCGGCGCTCAGCAGGCTCACCGAACCCGGGGACGCGGTCATGGGGCGCTGGCTGTCCCATACCGATGCCGCCACGGTGGTCAGGTGCATCAGCGACGGCTCGGCACCCGGCGGCGCCGGTCTGGAGCCCGGACGGCTGGCGGCCTACCGGGCGCGCCTGGCCGGGATCGATCCCCAGGCGGATCTGGAACGGGTGCGGAGCCGGGGTGGGCGCTTCATCATTCCGGGGGACATCGAGTGGCCCAGCCAGTTGGACGATCTGGGCCCGGGGCGCCCGATCGGGCTCTGGCTGCTGGGGACGGGATCACTGCGTCTGCTCGCGCTGCGATCGGTGTCCGTGGTCGGCGCCCGTGCCTGCACCGCCTACGGCGCCCATGTCGCCGGCGAGCTGGGTGCTCAACTGGCCGAGAGGGGATGGGTGGTGGTGTCGGGAGCGGCTTACGGGATCGATGCCGCCGCCCACCGGGGCGCATTGGCGGTCGGTGGTCTCACCATCGGCGTACTCGCGTGCGGGGTCGACGTGTCCTATCCGCAGGGCCACGCTGAGCTGATCCGCCGGATCTCCGAACAGGGGCTCCTGCTCAGTGAACTCCCACCGGGCGAACACCCCAACCGCTTCCGGTTCGTTCTGCGCAACCGCGTCATCGCCGCGCTCACCCGGGGCACGGTGGTGGTCGAAGCCGCCACGCGCAGCGGAGCGCTCAGCACGGCGCGCCGCGCCCACGATCTCAACCGGCAGGTCATGGGTGTGGCCGGCCCTGTCACCTCCGAACTCTCCGCAGGTGTGCACGCCCTGATCCGCAGTGGTGCGGCGACCCTGGTCACCGACGCGGCCGAGATCGGTGACCTGATCGGTGCGATCGGGGACGATCTCGCACCGCGGCGCGCCGGGCCGGTCCTACCGCGGGATCTTCTTGAGCCGGCCGTCGCAAGAGTCCTTGAGGCGGTGCCCGCGAAGGCGGAGGGTGCCCCGGTGGAGCGGCTCGCCCGGCAGTCCGGGCTCCCGCCCGACGAAGTCCTGCAACGACTCTACGAACTCGGCTCGTTGGGATTCGTCGAACGCTCCGGGGCGCATTGGCGCCTCGTCCGAAGAGCCGATCCGCGCGGTCTTCGCGGGGAGGACCTGCGCTGACGATGCGGGCCGGGACACGCCGCTCGCACGCCACCGGATCGGGGGACGACCGAGTGGCGGTAGCACAATGCAGTGAGTCGGTCACGCTACGCTCGCCATGGCTTCCCTATCAGCACATGACTCGGCAGAATGGCGCAGACCAACGTATGCCCACACACATTCCCGGACACAGGGTGACCGGCAGCGGTCGGTCCTCGGGAGGGCCGAGGACCGACACGCGCTCCGTGGCCGATGTCCAGCAGAAGGCACTGGGCGCGAGGGGGCTGACCCGGCAGGGCGGGCGGACAGTCGCGGCCGGCGGCACGCCGACCGAGGGCGCTCCGGCTAGCCCGGCGGTTCAGCCCGCACAGGCTGCCCCACCTGCGCCCCCCGCTCCGTATGCTCCTCCGGCACCTTCCGCGTCTCCCGCAGCGGCCGGGCCTCATGCATCGTCGGCAGAGTCGGCAGCGTCGGCTCCGGCGCCCTCGGCCTCGCCTGTCGAGGTGGCTGGTGCTGTTGCGGCGACCGGCGGTGAGACCGTCACCGGCCCGCGTGCGAAGCCGCGTTCGGAACGCCCGTCGGCCAGGGCCGGCGGTACCCAGGGCGCCGGGGCGCCGACGGCAGCCAGCGGGCGGACGCCGAGCGCGCGCAGGGAGACGAGCGAGCCCGAACGCACCGCGTTGCAGGCGCTCTGGCGCTCGTACAAGGACACCAGTGACCCCCGGCTGCGGGAGCAGCTGATCCTGCACTACTCGCCGCTCGTGAAGTACGTCGCCGGCCGGGTGGGCGTGGGTCTGCCGGCGAACGTCGAACAGGCTGACTTCGTCTCGTCCGGAGTGTTCGGGTTGATCGACGCGATCGAGAAGTTCGACGTGGACCGTGCGATCAAGTTCGAGACCTACGCCATCAGCCGTATCCGCGGCGCCATCATCGACGAGCTGCGGGCCCTGGACTGGATTCCGCGCTCAGTACGCCAGAAAGCCAAGACGATCGAGCGGACGTACGCCACGCTGGAGGCCAAGCTGCGTCGCACGCCCCACGAGTTCGAGGTGGCGGCGGAGATGGGCATCGCGATCGAGGACCTGCATGCCATCTTCAGCCAGTTGTCGCTCGCGAATGTCGTTGCTCTCGACGAGTTGCTCCAGCCCGGCGGCGAGGGCAGCGACCGGCTGAGCCTGGTCGACGTTCTGGAGGATCGCGGGGCGGACAACCCCGTGGAGGTCGCGGAAGGCCGTGAGCTGCGCCGGCTCCTGGCGAATGCGATCAACACCCTTCCCGAGCGGGAGAAGACGGTGGTGACGCTCTACTACTACGAGGGCCTGACGCTTGCCGAGATCGGGCAGGTTCTGGGCGTCACGGAGAGCCGGGTCAGTCAGATCCACACCAAGTCGGTGCTGCAGTTGCGAGCGAAGCTGTCCGACATTCGCTGAGACCCGACGCGCTGGCCGGCCCACGCGCCCCGCCCCGCCTCGCCCCGCGCCGCGCCGCCTCGCGCCGCCTCGCCCCGCGCCATACTCCACGCCGCGCCAAGCGGCCCGGCCGGAGCGCGACGAACCGGCCGGGGCATGACGAGCCGGCGTACGTTCCACGCAAGGCACCTTCCGGGCCCTGCCAGGGTGCGGCACCGTTCCGGCCGGGCGGCGGGCTCCGTACAGTAGAGCTGTGCCGAAGATCCGAGCAGCCACCTTGGTTGAGCATCGCCAGCTGCAGCAGGCAGCCCTCCTCGACGCTGCCCGCAGCCTGCTCACCGAGGGCGGGATGGACGCCCTCACGTTCCCCGCGCTGGCGGCGCGCACCGGGTTGGCCCGTTCCTCGGTCTATGAGTACTTCCGGTCGCGTGCCGCCGTGGTCGAGATGCTGTGCGAGGTGGACTTCCCGCTCTGGGCGGCGGAGATCGAGGCAGGGATGGCCGGCTGCGACACGGCGGCCGAGCGGATCGAGGCCTACGTCCGGGGCCAGCTGGCGCTGGCAGGGGATCCGCGGCACCGGGCGGTGGCGGCGATCTCGGCGTTGGAGCTCGACGAGGCGGCGCGCGAGCGCATCCGGGCTGCGCACGGACGGCTCGTCGGTCTGGTGGTGCAGGCGCTTGAAGATCTCGGGCACGAGCAGCCCCGGTTGGCCGCCGCACTACTGCAGGGCGTGGTGGAGGCAGCGGTGAGGCAGAGCGAACAGCGATCCGCGGCTCGCCTCCCGGAGGACCCGCAGGTGGTTGCTGACGCTGCCGTGGCCCTCGCGCTGCACGGGCTGAGTCCGGCGTGATCCCACCGACATCCCACAGGGGCTGAGGCCTCAGTTGCCGCTGTGCAGGGGCAGCAGCCGGGCCGCGCCCGCGCCGAACAAGGCCAGCGGGTCGAGGTAGCGGTCTCCGCGGAGCAGGCCCCAGTGCAGGCAGTCACCGACGCAGTGACCCGGGCCGGGGGCGATCCGGCCGATGATCTGGCCCGCGGCCACGGCGGTGCCGACCGGTAGGAGGCCCGTCACCGGCAGGTAGGTGGTGCGCAGGGGCGGGACGCCGGAGCCCGGGTGGCTGACGGTGACGACCGGGCGCCCCGCGACCATCCCCGTGAATGCGATCACCCCGGGGGCGGCGGCGTGGACATCGGCCTCCGGTCCGGTGGCGAGATCCACCCCGCGGTGGCCGGCGGCCCACGTGCTGGCGGGTGCCCGGAAGCGGTTCAGCACGGAGCCGGGCCCACCGACCGGCCAGGCCCGGCCCGATCCAGTACCTGTACCTGTACTCGTACCGGATGCAGTGCCCCCGCCCCCGCTCCCACCCCCACCCATGCCCTGACCTCCATCCGCCGAAGCAGCCACTGCGGTCACTGTGGTCACGGCAGTCCCTGCGGCAGGTGCTGCCGCGCGGGCGAGCGGCCCCGGCGACGCGATCAGGAACGTGGCGAGGAGGAGGAACGCCAGCAGGGCGGCCCTTCGCTGGCGGTCGGGGGCGGGCGGCAGCGGGGGGTACGAACAGCAGGACGGGGGAGCCGGGACGCCGGTGAGGTGAGCTGTCATGCGCCAGAGGGTCGCGGTGTCCGGCCCGCCCCTCCAGCCCCTGCCCGATTCCTGTGGACAACCACCCACTGTGGACAACCACCCACTGTGGACAACCACCCACTGTGGACAACCACCCACTGTAGACAACCGCCCGCCTTGGACGCCCACCGTGGACAACCGCCCCCGATGGCCGTCCGATGCCTCGGCCGGAGGCCCGGCGCGCTGCTCTGCACGGTGCTGCGGAACCGTGCCGCAGAGCGCTGAGTCGCCCCTCGCTCGGCGCTTCCCGTACACTTCACACGCGACCCGGTCTGCCGGGTCGACTTCGCACGCCCCGCCACAGGTCGAATGGCTACGGCTCAGCCGCTGTCGTCGCCAGGTGCGAGTGCCGCTCGGTCCGCCGAGTCTGACGTGGTTCCGACCACCCAGGCCGCAGCGGCTCGGCACGTTCGGGGCGTCAGGCGTGGCGGTCACCTGGCCGCCGCGGACAAAAACCGAGCCCGACCCGGCCACTGCGGAAACGCTGGAGCCGGGCGTAACACCGAGGAGCACGGCCATGGCCGTCGTCACGATGCGGGAGCTGCTTGAGAGCGGCGTCCACTTCGGTCACCAGACCCGTCGTTGGAACCCGAAGATGAAGCGTTTCATCTTCACGGAGCGCAACGGCATCTACATCATCGACCTCCTGCAGTCGCTGAACTACATCGACCGCGCCTTCGAGTTCGTCAAGGAGACGGTCGCCCACGGCGGCAGCGTCCTCTTCGTCGGCACGAAGAAGCAGGCCCAGGAGGCCATCGCCGAGCAGGCCACCCGCGTGGGCATGCCCTACGTGAACCAGCGTTGGCTCGGCGGCATGCTGACCAACTTCCAGACGGTCTACAAGCGCCTTCAGCGGATGAAGGAGCTCGGCGAGATCGACTTCTCGGACGTGGCCGGTTCCGGTCTCACCAAGAAGGAGCTCCTGGTCCTCGAGCGCGAGCACACCAAGCTCGAGAAGACCCTTGGCGGTATCCGTGACATGCAGCGCGTTCCCAGCGCTGTCTGGATCGTCGACACCAAGAAGGAGCACATCGCGGTCGGCGAGGCCCGGAAGCTCAACATCCCGGTCGTCGCGATCCTCGACACCAACTGCGACCCCGACGAGGTCGACTACAAGATCCCGGGCAACGACGACGCGATCCGCTCCGTCACGCTGCTGACCCGCGTGATCGCCGACGCCGTCGCCGAGGGCCTCAAGGCCCGCGCGGGTGTCGCGAAGGGCGACGTCAAGGCTGAGCCGGGCGCCGACCAGCCGCTGGCCGACTGGGAGAAGGACCTCATCGAGGGCGAGAACAAGGCCGAGGAGGCCCCGGCCGCCGACGCCGAGGTCGCCGTCGAGGCTGACGCCGAGGTCACCGAGGCTCCGGCCGCCGAGGCCGAGGCCGAGGCCCCCGCTGCCGAGGCCACCGAGGCTCCGGCCGCCGAGGCCGAGCAGGCCTGACGTACCAATGGGTGAGGGGCACTCGCCGGTACGACACCGGTAGGTGCCCCTCTCTCCCGTGCCGGGGCTGAACCATCAGCCCCGGCGCAATCCCACGCAGACACGCGAGACGTGAGAAGAGATTCACACCATGGCGAACTACACCGCCGCGGACGTCAAGAAGCTCCGTGAGCTCACCGGCGCCGGCATGCTGGACTGCAAGAACGCTCTCGTCGAGGCCGACGGCGATGTCCAGAAGGCCGTCGAGCAGCTCCGCATCAAGGGTCAGAAGGGCGTCGCCAAGCGCGAGGGCCGTGACGCCTCCAACGGCGCCGTCGCCGCGCTGATCGCCGAGGGCAACAAGTCCGGCGTCCTGGTCGAGCTGAACTGCGAGACCGACTTCGTCGCCAAGGGCGGCAAGTTCGTCGAGGTCGCCACCGCGATCGCCGCGCACGTCGCCGCCACCTCCCCGGCCGACATCGAGGCCGCGCTGGCCAGCGAGATCGAGGCCGGCAAGACCGTCCAGCAGTTCGTGGACGAGGCCAACGCCAGCCTGGGCGAGAAGATCGTCTTCCGTCGCTTCGCGCAGTTCGACGCCGACGGCTACGTCGCGGTCTACCTGCACAAGTCGGACCCGGACCTCCCGCCGACCATCGGTGTCCTCGTCGAGCTCGACACCGAGAACGCCGTGGTCGCCAAGGACGTCGCGCAGCACATCGCCGCCTTCGCCCCGAAGTACCTCTCCCGCGAGGACATCCCGGCCGAGGACCTCGAGAACGAGCGTCGCGTCGCCGAGGCCACCGCTCGTGAGGAGGGCAAGCCCGAGGCTGCCCTGCCGAAGATCGTCGAGGGTCGCGTCACCGGCTTCGTCAAGGAGAACTCCGTCCTGGAGCAGGCCTTCGCGAAGGACAGCAAGAAGTCCGTCGCCAAGGTTCTCGAGGAGAACGGCGTCACCCTCAAGCGTTTCGCGCGTTTCCGCGTCGGCGCCTGAGCCACGTTCCACGGAGGTTCCGCCCCGCATAGGGTAGGAACCGCACCCGTCCACTGACCAGGACGGCGAGGAACGCGCCGATCGGGCTCTCCGCACCCCCAGGGGGGCACGTCGGCACCACGAACGACGAGGAGGCCATTGCCGTGCAGGACACCGTACCGGTTCCCGCGGCAGTGGCCTCCTCGCGTGTACGCGCAGGCCGGGGCTCCGCACACCCGGGCCTGTGAACCAGCAGGTCTAGAAGGAGAAGTCCATGCAGGAGACGCAGGAGTCCGCGCAGGAGGTCCGGCGCCGCCGGGTTCTGCTCAAGCTGTCCGGTGAGGCGTTTGCCGGTGGTGGCGGCCTCGGCGTCGACCCGGACGTCGTGCACAAGATCGCCCGGGAGATCGCCACGGTGGTCCGCGCGGGTACCGAGGTCGCGGTGGTGATCGGTGGCGGGAACTTCTTCCGCGGAGCCGAACTGCAGGTCCGCGGCATGGACCGGGCCCGGTCGGACTACATGGGCATGCTCGGCACCGTGATGAACTGCCTCGCGCTCCAGGACTTCCTGATCAAGGAAGGCATCGAGACCCGGGTGCAGACCGCCATCACGATGGGCCAGGTCGCCGAGCCCTACCTGCCGCTGCGCGCCGTCCGGCACCTGGAGAAGGGCCGTGTGGTCATTTTCGGTGCCGGGATGGGCATGCCGTACTTCTCCACCGACACCACGGCCGTCCAGCGCGCGCTGGAGATCCACGCCGAGGTGCTGCTGATGGGCAAGAACGGTGTGGACGGTGTCTACGACGCCGACCCCCGGACGAACCCCGAGGCGGTCAAGTTCGACGCCCTGGACTACTCCGAGGTCATCACGCGGGACCTCAAGGTCGCCGACCTCACCGCGATCACGCTGTGCAAGGACAACAACCTGCCGATGCTGGTCTTCGAGCTGCTGGCCGAGGGAAATATCGCGCGCGCGGTGAAGAGTGAGAAGATCGGCACGCTCATCAGCCAGGACGCCGTCCGGGCCTGAGCAGCCTGCACGTCGGCCGGAGCACCAAGCCGCCGGGCCAGGTCGCACGTGCGGCGGGCCGGCGGGACATCAGTACGGCATCAAGGCACACCGGACAGGGAGCAGACCGTGATCGAAGAGACCCTCCTCGAAGCCGAGGAGAAGATGGAGAAGGCCGTAGTCGTCGCCAAGGACGACTTCGCCGCCATCCGCACCGGCCGGGCGCACCCGGCGATGTTCGCCAAGATCGTGGCGGACTACTACGGCGCGCTGACGCCGATCAACCAGCTCGCCTCGTTCGCCGTTCCGGAGCCGCGGATGGCGATCGTCACGCCGTTCGACAAGACCGCCCTGCGCAACATCGAGACCGCTATCCGCGACTCCGACCTGGGCGTCAACCCGTCCAACGACGGTTCGATCATCCGGGTGTCGTTCCCTCAGCTGACCGAGGAGCGCCGCAAGGAGTACATCAAGGTCGCGCGCGGCAAGGGCGAGGACGCCAAGGTCTCCATCCGTTCCGTGCGCCGCAAGGCCAAGGACACCATCGACAAGCTGGTGAAGGACGGCGAGCACGGCGAGGACGAGGGCCGCCGCGCCGAGAAGGAGCTGGACGACCTCACCGCGCGCTTCGTCGCGCAGGTCGACGAGCTCCTGAAGCACAAGGAAGCCGAGCTGCTCGAAGTCTGATGAACGACGCCCCTGACGCCCCCGGCTACTGGGGCCCATCCGACCAGCAGTACCTGCCGCCGTACCCCGCCACGCAGCCGCCTGCTGCGGGTGACCCGCACCGAATGGGTCACTCGCAGCAGTCTCCGGTGTACTGGGGAGTTGATGCGGAGCAGACTCAGTTCATGCGCCCAGTCCAGGACGGTTTCGCCCAGGAGGAACCCGCCCAGGGCTACGGCCAGGGCCAGGGCCAGGGCCAGGGCCAGGGCCACGGCTACGGCCGGGACCAGGGTTCGGGCCCCGCGCCGGAGCCGGCCCGGGTGCCGGGCCGGTTGAGCGGTCCGCTGTTCCGGGACGAACAGCCGGCCCAGGCCGTCCCGGCGGTGGAGGAGACGGTCGTGCTGCCGCCCCTGGCCGGCCTGCTCGGCGAACCCGCACCCTCACCGGCCCACCGGCAACCGCCGCAACCGCAGCACGCGCCGGCGCAGCAGCCGACGCAGTACCATCCCGCGCAGCAGCACCCCGCGCCGTCCTACCCAGGGCAGGAGACACCAGTGGCCCAGCCCGAACCGCAGCCTCGCAAGCAGCGCGGCGGCCGCAATCTCCAGGCCGCGATAGGCGTGGGTGTCGGTCTCGGTGCGGTGATCATCGCTTCGCTGCTCTTCGTCAAGGCCCTGTTCCTGTTCGTGGTGATGGCGGCCGTGGTGGTCGGCGTCTGGGAGCTGTCCGGCCGGCTGACGGAACGCAAGGAGATCAAGGCCCCGCTGATCCCGCTGGCCGCGGGCAGCATCGCGATGCTGGCGACCGGCTACTGGGCGGGCGTGCAGTGGGCCGCGGCCTCGTTGGCGCTGACGGGGCTGGCGGTGATGGTCTGGCGGATGGCCGCGCCGCCGGAGAACTACCTGCGTGACGTGACGGCCGGTATCTTCACGGCCTTCTACGTGCCGTTCCTGGCGACCTTCGTCGCGCTGATGCTGGCGGCGGACGACGGTCCGCAGCGGATCGTGCTGTTCCTGATCGTCACGGTCTGCAGTGACACCGGCGCGTACGCCGTCGGCTACAAGTTCGGGAAGACGAAGCTGGCGCCGGCGATCAGTCCCGGCAAGACCCGCGAGGGCCTGGCCGGCGGCATCGCGCTGTCGATGCTGGCCGGTGCGCTGCTGATGGAGCTGATCATCGATGACGGCAGCTGGTGGCAGGGCCTGATCCTGGGCGGCTGTGCGGCCGTCACGGCGACGCTCGGCGACCTCGGCGAGTCGATGATCAAGCGCGATCTGGGCATCAAGGACATGGGCACGCTGCTGCCCGGCCACGGCGGCATCATGGACCGGCTGGACTCGCTGCTGCCGACCGCACCCGTGGTCTGGCTGCTGCTGGCGGCCTTCGTCGGCAGCTGATCGACTTCGTCTGACCCACTTCGTCGGACACCCTGTCGGACACCACGCGGGCCCCGGGCGCACACGCGCTGCCCGGGGCCCGCGTCCCGTGCCAGGGGGCCGGCAGCGGGCGGACCGGGGCACTTGCCGCCATCTGCGACACTGGAACAACCATGCCTGCACCCGGAGAACTGACCTTTGTCGCGCCGCGTGGCGCCAAGCCCCCGCGACACCTTGCCGACCTCAGCCCCGCCGAGCGCAAGGAGGCCGTCGCCGAGCTGGGCGAGCAGCCGTTCCGCGCCAAGCAGCTGTCCAACCACTACTTCGGCCGGATGTCCAACGACCCGGCCCAGTGGACGGACATTCCCGCGGCGAGCCGGGAGAAGCTGACCGAGGCCCTGCTGCCCGAGCTGATGTCGGTCGTCCGCCACGTCTCGTGCGACGACGACACCACGCGCAAGACGCTGTGGAAGCTCTTCGACGGCACGCTCGTGGAGTCCGTGCTGATGCGCTACCCGGACCGGGTCACCATGTGCATCAGCTCGCAGGCCGGCTGCGGGATGAACTGCCCGTTCTGCGCCACCGGCCAGGCCGGGCTGACCCGCAACCTGTCCACCGGCGAGATCGTCGAGCAGATCGCCGCGGGCATGCGCGCCCTCAGGGACGGGGAGATCCCGGGCGGTGAGGCGCGGCTGTCGAACGTGGTCTTCATGGGAATGGGCGAGCCGCTCGCCAACTTCAACCGCGTGCTGAAGTCGATCCGCCGGCTGACCGACCCGGCGCCGGACGGCTTCGGCATGTCGCAGCGGGGCATCACCGTCTCCACGGTCGGCCTGGTCCCGGCGATGAACCGGCTGGCGGACGAGGAGCTCAGCGTGCGCCTCGCGCTGTCCCTGCACGCCCCGGACGACGAGCTGCGCAACGAGCTCGTCCCGGTGAACACCCGCTGGAACGTCGCCGAGGTGCTGGACGCGGCGTGGAACTACGCGGAGAAGTCCGGGCGCCGGATCTCCATCGAGTACGCGCTGATCAAGGACATCAACGACCAGGCGTGGCGGGCCGACCTGCTCGGCCGGCTGATCAAGAAGCACCGGGTGCACGTCAACCTGATCCCGCTGAACCCGACGCCGGGTTCGAAGTGGACGGCCTCCCGCCCGGAGGACGAGCGCGAGTTCGTCCGCGTCCTGCAGTCGCACGGCGTGCCGACGACCGTCCGGGACACCCGCGGCCAGGAGATCGACGGCGCCTGCGGTCAGCTCGCCGCAGCGGGCTGACCGCCCGGAGGCAGGTGGGGGAGCGGCGCCGTCACGACAGCGTGGCGGCGCCGAGCAGGGCCGTCAGCCCGCCGGTGACGAGCAGGAT
Source organism: Kitasatospora sp. NPDC057223 (assembly GCF_042669755.1). Lineage (NCBI taxonomy): Bacteria > Bacillati > Actinomycetota > Actinomycetes > Kitasatosporales > Streptomycetaceae > Kitasatospora > Kitasatospora sp. NPDC057223. The sequence goes on from NZ_JBHUWW010000086.1 coordinate 35,129, forward strand.
CGTCCCGGCGGTGAGGGCGCGCAGGGCGACGGCGCCGTACAGCAGCCGGGGTGCCGCGCCGAGCCCCAGCAGGGTGTCGGTGACGCCCTGGCGGGCGGTACGGATCTCGGCGAGCCGGGCGAGCACGGCCGCCACGGCGCAGCCGGCGAGCAGCCCGGCCTCGACCACGGGCAAGAGGTCCGCGGTGCCGGGGGTGTCCGCCCAGTAGCGGATCACGGTCAGGACGACGGCGAGGGTCAGCGCGAGGACGGCGAGCGGCGGGCCGAGCCGGCGGGCCTCGGCGGTCAGGCCGCGTCCGGCGAGCAGCCGCAGCGGGGTCGGCCGGGCGAGCGCCAGCAGCCGTCCGGCCCCGGCGAGCAGCGGGCCGGTCAGCAGGGCGAGGCCGAGTGCGGTGGCGGCCCAGCCGCCGAGGGCGGCGAGGTCGGTGGTGCCGAGCCCGGCCGGCAGGCGGACGAGCCGGGTGTTCTCGGCCGCGCCGACGCGGAGCCCGTACGCCTCCAGCGCGACGCCGGTGACGGTCAGGCCGATCGGCAGGGCGATCCGCAGGACGTGGAATCCGTGCCGGGCGGGCTCGGGGCCGCGGCCGGGCAGGGCCTCGGGGACGGGGACGGCCGCCGCGGCGGCTACTCCGGCGACCAGCGGTACGAGGGCCAGCAGGGCGACCGGGGCGGCGGCCGGCAGGGCCACGCCCATGCCGACCTCGGCAGCCAGCGCGGCGTCGGCGATGTCGTTGCGCAGGACCAGGAACACCAGCAGGGTCAGGGCGCTGCCGAGGGCGCCCGCGAGGGCGGTCTCGCCGGCGATCAGGGCCCGGATCCGGGCCGGCCCGGCCCCGGCGGCGATCAGTCCGGTGATCCGCTCGGGACGCTGCGCGGGTACGGCGCGGGCGGCGACGGCGGCGAACCAGGCGACGGCGGCGAGCGGCGGGATGCACCAGAGCAGGCGGACCACGGCGTCACCGGTGCCCAGCGGGTCGCTCATGGCGCGGCCGAGTGACCGCAGCAGGAACCCCGCGACCACGGCACCCGCGGTGGCGGTGAGCAGCCAGCGGCCGAGGTCGGGAGCCCGGTAGCCACGGGCGAGGCGGAGATAGAACACGTCGACTCTTTCAGCGCTACCGGGGCGTGCCCGCTGCGGCGGCCACGCCGGCGCCCGCCGCGGCGCCGGCCGCCGGGGGGCCGTCGGGTACGGTCAGTCGGCCGTCGGCCAGCGCGACACTGCGGTCGGCGTACCGCGCGACGGCGGGGTCGTGGGCGGCCAGCACGAGGGTGAGCTGGTGGGAGCGGGCCGCGCTGGACAGTATCCGCAGGACCTGCTCGGCGGCCTCGTGGTGCAGCGGCGCGGTGGGGTCGTCGGCGAACACGACCGGGGGCAGCGGCGCGAGGGCCCGGGCGACCGAGACCCGCTGGCGCTGGCTCTGGACGAGCCGGTCGGGCCGGAGCCGGGCGATGTCGGCGACGTCGAGCCGCTCCAGCCATTCGTCGGCGGCGGTGTACGCGGCCCTGTTCCCGGCGCCGGCCAGCAGCAGCGGTAGGGCGACGTTCTCGCGGGCCGTCAGTTCCGGCACCAGGTGGGGTTCGGAGCCGACGAAGCCGAAGCGGTCGCGGCGCAGCCGGGCCCGGCCGGCCCGGCCGAGGGTGTGCACGGGGGAGCTGTTGAACCAGACCTCGCCCTCGTCGACCGGTAGCAGGGCGGACAGGCAGCCGAGCAGGGTGCTCTTGCCGGAGCCGCGCGGGCCGGTGACGGCGAGTACCTCGCCGACCTGGACGCCGAGCGAGACGCCGCGCAGGGCGGGAGTGCCGTGGTGGGACTTGACGATCCCTCGGGCCCACAGCACGTCGTTGTCAGGCGGGGCCGCTGACATGAAGTTCCTCCGCCGGTCCAAAACGTGATCCATCGCGATATGACAGTCGTCAGATTAGAACGAGAAGGGCAGGGGGAGGGTGCGGCACACGGATCCGAACGGGTTGAAACAGGTACGAATACGGCGTGTCCACCCGGCTGAAAACTGCTGTGGAACACCGAAGGGCC